>JBDKJW010000022.1:0-18068 GCA_039796395.1 Bacteroidota bacterium | reverse complement strand
AATCCAATTTTTTGCCAATTATTACCACCATCTGTGGTTTTGTATAAACCATCGCCAATAGAAACTGAGTTGCGCATATTAGATTCCCCCGTTCCTGCATATACAACTTTGGCATTGCCCGGCTCAATGGCTAATGCCCCAATACTTTGACAATATTTATCGAAAATGGGACTGAATGATTGTCCACCATTTTGACTTTTCCAAATTCCCCCACCAGCAGTTCCAACATACAAATTCAATTGATTATCTGCAGTAATACCTTCGATAGCAGAAATTCGTCCACTCATTGTAGAAGGGCCTAGTGCTCTGGCACTCATTACTTGATAGTACGATGAATTTAAACTTACTTGTGCTTGTAAAGAAGAAATAACTGTTATTAAAAGCACTACATATAATTTTCTCATAGCTATAAATTAAAATGCTTTCTCCTTTATCATTAGATGAAGAAGAAAGCATAAAAAGTAGATTAAAAATTAGTTTGCCTTAAAAATCGATTCTTCGATTGTTGGGTTCAATGTTACTTTTTTAGTAACCTGCATCATTTGCCCCATATCTGATTTAAAAGCCATTTTGCAACCATTCTCTAATGTTTGATAGTCTAACAACTTAACAGATGTTTTCACTTCTTGTCCTTGTACTTTAGTAATACTTTCAGTTTTATAGGCTAAGTATGTTTTTGTATCAAAGAAATAAGTTTTTTCGTTGCCAATTTTAGTGGTGATTTTCACTTTGAAATACTCATTTCCATCTTCTTCATCTTTCCCTAAAAACTCAACTGTTGATCCTTTTGCTTTGTAGTCTACAAAAGCATCCTGAATATCTAGTTCATCCACTTTTGTTTTTAGTTCTTCTTCACTTAATGGAGAAAGATTGGGTTTTCCACCAAAAGGATTTTGCGACCATGCAGCTGTTGGCGTAACAATATCAATTAATTTATTGCCTTGAAATTCAGCATCTACACGCATGCCTTTCATATGGTTTGCTTGCATCGTAAAGGGTATAGCAAGCCCTTGTACTTCTACTTGGCCTTCTACTTTTAAAGATTTAATAGTGCGCCATTTTTCTGCACCGCCGATGGCAGCAATATATTTATTTATTATTTCATCGGCTGTTTGTGCTGTTGCAGCCAAACTAAAGCTAAGTACCACTAAGGCAGATAAAAGAATTTTTCTCATAAAACTTTTTTTCAATTTGTATTTGATAGGTGCAATATATTACAAGCATCCAAATAAACTACTTCTTTTTACTACCAATGGTAAAAATCACTGAGAAACGCGTTATTTACAGGATTTACTCAATTCCGCAGCTGCATACTTGCTGCCTAAATCAGCTGCTTTTTTATAGTCTGTACAACTTCCAGGAATATCTTTCGAGAAAAACTTACACAAACCTCTAAAGTAATATGCTTCAGCTCCTTTTGGGTTCAGGGAAATAGCTGTTGTTAAATCATGAATAGCATTACTATATTCCTTGCGCATTTCCAATAAGATTCCTCGATTTAGATAAATATCTGCATTCTTCGGGTCTTGCTCAATGGCTTTTCCATAATCGCTAATAGCTTCATCATATTTTTTAAGCTGCGCAAAAGCTATACCCCGATTAAAATAAATATTGGGCATAGTAGGGGCAATAGCTACCACCTTATTATAATCTAGTATTGCTAGATTATACTGCTTTAATGCTGCTTTTGAAATACCTCTATTAAATACCAGATCCGGTTTTTCTCCAAGCCATTGAATGGCTTTATTAAAATCACCCACTGCATTTTTTTGATCTCCTGCATGAGCTCTTTCAACACCTCTATTGTACCAGGCACTTCCAAATGAAGGTTTCATTTGTATTACGCTTGTATAATCTGTTATTGCGCCTTTTGAATCATTCAAATATCCTTTTACAACGCCTCTATTAAAATAGATATCTGCATTTTTAGGATCTAGGCGAATAGCATTATTATAATCGTCGAGAGCCGATTCGTAATCGCCCGTTTTATCATAATAAATTCCTCTATTAAACCAAGCACTCGCATTTGCATTATTTACCTCTATAGCTTTGGTTAAATCTTTAATAGCATTTAGGGTATCACCGGCAGCTGCTCTTGTGATTCCTCTGTTTAAAAATAAAGCTGAGTTTTTCGGACTTAGCACAAGCGCTTTATCAAAATCTTCTAGTGCCAATGTATACTGTTTGAGATCTCTTCGAAGTACTGCCCGATTAAAATATATATCGGGGTTGGCTTGGCTAATTTTGAGTGCTTTATCTAAGTCTGATAATGCCCCATTGTTTTCCCCAAGCTTAATTTTACTTAACCCTCTATTAAAGTAAACATTATCTGTTTCGGGTTCTAAGGCTACTACTTTATCAAAATCTTGTACCGCATTTCTATGATCCCCAACGGCTGCTTTAGCAATACCTCTGTTAAAATAGATATCAGCAACAGGGTCTAATTGTATGGCTTTATCAAAATCGGTTATCGCAGCTTTATATTGATTGAGTTTTGTTTTTGCGTACCCTCTATTAAACCAACTATTGGGGTCATGCGCGTCCAAAGCAATGGATGAAGAAAAATCACTTACAGCACCTGTATAGTCATTATTATTCATCCTTTCTGTACCTCTATTAAACCATGCATCTTTATTCCTAGGATTATATAAAACGGCTTTATTATAATCTTGTAGCGCACCGGTTGGATCGTTCAATTGCCCTTTTACAACGCCTCTATTGAAATAAACAGCTGTATATCTTGGATTTAGTAACAATGCTTTATTATAGTCATCGAGGGCGCCTTGCAGATCTTTCAATTTCTCTTTTTCAACACCTCTATTAAAAAAAACATTCGGCATATTTGCATTCAACTCAATTGCTTTATTATAATCTTCGATGGCACCAGCCGCATCATCCATCATGCCTTTAGCCACCCCCCTATTAAAATAAAGCATGGCATTATTGGGTTCTATTTCCAACGCAAAACTTAAATCTTCTACTGCCCCTGCATAATCCTTTAACCCTCGCTTAGCGATAGATCGGTTTACATACAAATTAACTTCATCGGGCAACTCTTCTAATGCAACCGTAAAATCTTGGATGGCGCCACGATAATTTTTGGCTGCCATTTTTTTGATACCATTATTGATAATAGTGCCTGTACTTTGGGCATTGGCAGAGAAGATGATAAACTGTAGTGAACAGCATATATAAAAAAAAAGGGGGCGTTTCAACAAATACATGATTCAAGACTTGACTGCAAGATACTTAAAAAAGCGAAGGGTATAATTACTTGAACTGGTTGTTATTCCTATACTATAATCGTTATGCTGATAAATACGTGTATCCCAACCTCGCTCATCTATATCTAACGAACCAAAGCCCGTACCTATTGCCTTTAGTATTGATTCCTTTTTTACCCATATACTATAAAAGGCTTTTAAAGGATTGATACTGTTATTTACATGTGCGATTTCTGTGGCGGTAAAATAATCGGCTACAATATCAGTATAGATAAACGACTGATTGTGAAGCTCCATATCAACCCCAACTTCTTCCGGTGAAATTACCAGCAAAATGGCGTCCCCTGCATCTGAAGCATTAAATTGAATTGTGGGCATTTGTACACAATATGGTTTTCCATATTGCGTACGATCAATGCATAATGCTTCCGGAGCTATATGCGTGTAGTGAGATAACAGTAGTCGGGTAACAATTTTTCCTACTTTCTTTACTTGCTGATCAATTTTTTTTATGAAACTATTACAATAAGCCAGTTCGTCTGCGCTTAAAACGTATTCGTAAGAAAGTAACGCTTTATGCTGATCGATAGAAATATAAAAAAGATCAACAAATTTTTCTGTATCCCATTTGATTTCGCTCGGATTTGATATCGGCAGCCAGCTATCATTATCGATTTCGTTCATCTAACAACTGTTGAATAACTTTTGCAAAAAATTGATCGTTTGGCGGAAACAAAAAAGTAGCATGATCGCCTTCTATTTCATGTATGTCAACAGATTTGCTGAATTTTTTCCAACCAAGATATATTGGGTCGTCAATAAAATAAGGCCTAACCTTACAACGGAACAGATCAATTTTTTGATCGATCGCTTTTATATCATAATGATGATAAGCTTTTGTAATTTTCGCAAGAATAATATCTTCGTTAGAAAGTTTTTGTGGCTCCGTTTTTTGCGGTTGCCATTTTTTGATCCCATTCTTTACCCGTTCGGAAAAAACATATTTTTGATACGTAAATGCAGCTTGCGGATTTTGAATGAATGATTTAGCTATAAATTTAAGTTTGGGAATTTGTCTTTTTAGTTTTGTTGACAATTTACTTGCATTTACATCATAGTATAATTCATTACTAATATTCGTATCCAATATCCCCAACATATTTACTTGCTTGCCCTTACGCTTCAATTGTTGTGTTATCTCATAAGCCACTAATCCACCGAATGAATAGCCGGCAAAATTATAGGGGCCATCCGGATTATGCGCTAATATTTCGGTTAAGTATTGAGCAGCGATTTCTTCAATTGTATCTGCAGGATAATCATTACTATTTAATCCTATTGCTTGAATACCATACACGGGTTGCGCTGCATCTACAAATTGTGCAAAAGCATGAAATACCATAACATGTAAGCCATCTCCATGTATGATATACAGGGGTGGTTTTGTACCGCTTGGCTTAATAGGTACTATTATTTTCCACTCGGTATTACTAGTAGTAGAAGAAATAAAATGAGCAAGTTTTTGAATAGTTGGATATTGAAAAAGAACACTAATGGGTAGTTTTTTATCTGTTGCTTTTCTTAGCCGAGCCATCAATTGAATAGCAATTAGGGAATGCCCACCTAATTCAAAAAAGTTATCTGTAATTCCAACAGCCGGCAATGCTAAACTTTCTGCCCAAATTGCAGCCACTAGTTTTTCCATTGGTGTAGTGGGAATAATAAAGTCTTTTTGCCATTGCTTGGCAACATCTGGCCGTGGCAATTGTAAGCGATTAATCTTCCCAGATGCTGTTAAAGGCATTTTTTCTACCCTTACAAAAATATTTGGAACATAGTATTTGGGTAGTGTTGTTTCCAATATTGCACGCCAACCCGCCATTTCTTCTTGCGTAGGGGTTGGCAAGCCCGGCACTCTGGTAACAACATACGCAACTAAAATTTTAACGCCTGTATTGGCATCATCTCTTACTATTACCGCAGCATCTTTAATATCAGGGATATTACGAAGTTGATATTCTATTTCACCCATCTCTATTCTAAGTCCACGAATTTTTACCTGATTATCTCTTCTTCCTAAAAAAACAATTTCACCTTCGTTATTATAATATCCGATATCACCCGTCTTAAAAAATCTTTTGGCTATAGGGTCCAATTGTTCATGAACAATAAATTTTTCATTGGTTAATATAGTATCCACCAAATATTCTTTAGCCACCCCTGCACCGCCAATATAGAGCTCGCCAGGAACACCAATAGGCAATGCATTTCCATGCATATCTACTATATAAATAGCCGTATTAGGGAAGGGTTTACCAATTGTTATCCCACTGTTTATATTTTCAATTTTAGCATAGCTCGCATAAATTGTGTTCTCCGTTGGCCCATACATATTGTACAGTGTTGAACAGCGATCTTTTAGCTGCACTGCTAAATCCATGGGTAATGGCTCTCCGCAACAAGTTAATTGAATATTCTTTTTCTTCTCCCAGCCTGCATCAAGCATAAATCGATAGGTAACCGGCGTTGCTTCTAGATAACTGATTTTGTGCTTATCTATTAATGCAAGCAATGCCGCTCCATTCTTAGCTGTTTCAGTATCAGTTAAAATGAGTTCGCCTCCTGCAACTAAAGGCAATAAAATATCTGCTTGCGCTAAGTCAAAAATAATGGTAGTTACCATCATTAGCTTATCTTTTTGGGTAAACCCAATTACTTCTTGTAAGCCAAGAATTACATTGGTGAGTCCTTTATGTGTAAGCACAACACCTTTGGGATCGCCCGTAGACCCCGAAGTGAATAATACAAAACTTGTATGATCACCGGAAACAAATACTGCTGGATTATGAGCAGCGTATTTTGCTATTTCGGTAAGTTGTAAACATTGAATTTCTTTTGGAAATATGGGTTCGTACTTAGCTTCCGTTATTAGTTTTTTAACTCCTGCATTCTCCAACAAATACGCAATTCTTTTAGGTGGATGATCGGGATCTATTGCTAAAAAACCTGCGCCTGCCTTATATATACCCAGCAAGGCAGCTATCATATGTATAGATCTCGGCAAACAGATGGCAACAATGGAGCCGGGTTTTACATCTTGTGCTAGTAAAAAATGGGCAATACGATTCGCTAATTCGTTTAAAGATGAATAACTTATTTTTTCTTCTTGAAAGCTTAGCGCTATTTTGTTTTTCTGCTTTTCTACTTGCTGTTCAAATAACGCATGCACAGGTATATCAAGGGTATATGCCTTATATGTTTTATTAAATAATTGTTGTTGAGCTAAGGCATTATCATGATTATAAATGCCAAGTGATCCAATTGTTTTTGTAGGGGTTTTAACAATTTCTCCAAGTAACCATGTAAAACTTTCCATCATTCCGGTTATATAATCTGCAGTAAAAAGTGCAGTATTATATGCCCACTCAAATTCAAATGTGGATGCTGATCCGGTAATATTTAAAAATATTTCGAAACTTTCGTAGTGTCTTGGATTAGAAATGAATTTATGCGTTAGCTTATCAAACTTTACTTGATTATCTAAATCTATATCTATATTAAATACAATGGGCACTAGTGGCACAGCAGCCCCTTCTCTACTCATTTGTAGTTGTTCCAATAATTTCCCAAAAGAAACTTGCTGATGATCTAAATCATCCAACAATTCTTTCTTTCTTTTTCTCAAATAAGTAATAAAGCCAATACTCGAATCGGGGTTGCTGATAATAGGTAGCAGATTCACACAATGACCAACCAGCCTATCATTCCCTGAAATGGGTTGATCTGCTGCTGGCAGGCCAACTATTATTCTTTCGGCCCCAGTGAGCTTATACAACAGTATTTCGAAACAGGCTAGTAGTGTATTAATTAAACTTACGCCTTCCTTAGCCCCAACGATAGCTACTTGTTTAATTAAAACTTCAGGAAGTGGAAAATCTATACGCTTACTTTTATACGTACGTATGCCTGATCTTTCCTTATCGGTACTCAACAAGAATGGGTTACTATTTTTTCCGATTTTTTGAATCCAATAGCTCTCTGCCTTTGCTTGAATTTCTTTCGTGTTAATGTCTAACTTGCTCAACGCATAATCAGCAAAAGATAACGCTACAGGTAATGATGGTATGTGCTGGTTTACAAATCCATTATAATAGGTGCTAATATCTGCCAAGATAATGCCCATCGACCATCCATCGCATACAATATGATGCGCTGTAATGATCAAAACAGCCGACTGATTTCCGCATGTAAAGAAAGCAGCCCTAAACAAAGGCCCTTGAACTAAATCAAACGGCTCTTCTGCATTATTCTTCTTGTACTCATCAATATACTCATTTACGGCATGTACACTTAACCCGCTTAAGTCTTGAAAAATATACTGCAATGGAAGTTCAGGATGAATCAATAAAAATTTTCCATCTTCACTAATTGTTGACCTAAGTGCTTCATGGCGATTAAGTACAGCAGCTAAAGCCCTCTCCATGGCATCTACCTGAACAAACCCCGTAAGCACTAGCGACACAGATTCATTGTAGGAACAATTTGCCTCTTTTTCTCCTATTTCACAACCCATCCAAATTTCTAATTGTGGATTTGTAAGCGGTACTTTTCTTTCTGTAGCGTTATCGTGGTAAGCAGGTGTAAGTATAGTTGCAGTTGGTGCAGCTATAGTTGTGTAAAACCCAGCTCTATGCAAAGAAATTACAGATTCTTCAAATGCATTAACAATTTGCGTGATATCATTTTTGGTATGCGCGGCTGTAAGAAAGCAAGGAAAATTATCCCAAATATGAATTCCTTTCTCTCGCATCAACACAAAAACCAGTTCTGCATACGGTAATTCTTCCTTCATTTTGATTTTCCACAATGATGAAAAACCAGCGGCATAATAGGGTGTATTGTATGTAACACAAATTGTATTTAGTGCGGTAACCAATTCAGCTGTTAACCCACTTAATGCTGTTTGTAATTCAGGACCCTTTTCCTTAAAATATAAAAGAGATGCTTTTGCTGCAGCTAAAGCCAAGGGATGCCGAACAAAAGTTCCTGCAAAATAAGTTACGCCTGTTTCTGGCACACTCATATTACCAAACTGCCAGTATCCGCCATCGAGTGCATCCATCAAATACTTTTTACCAGCCATCACACCAATTGGCATACCACCACCCACTACTTTTCCATAAGTAACTAAATCGGCCTGTATACCATATAAACCTTGTACTCCAGCCGGATGACATCTAAATCCTGTAATTACTTCATCAAAAATTAGAATGATATTTTTTTGTGTGGTAAGTGTGCGTAATGCTTCTAAAAATTTTATTGGTTGAAACTCTGGCCTTCTACTTTGTATCGGTTCAACCAATATTGCTGCAATATCGTGTGCCTGTTTCTCAATTTCTCTCAGGCTTTCCGTTTCTCCATAATCTAATAATAGCATATTGGTAACCGCTTCAGATGGTATACCCGGTGCAGCCGGAAAAGACTGTAATTTTTTATTTCCTCTAACAATTACTTCATCGTTAATACCATGATAAGATCCATTAAAAGCAACTATTTTAGCTTTACCTGTTACCGTACGCGCAATCCGCATTACGCCCAATACGGCTTCTGAGCCTGTATTGCATAAGGCCACTCGTTCATTACCCGTAATGTCAGCAATAAGCTTACACACTTCTCCAGCTAAGGGGTGTTGTGGACCAATTTCATATCCATCTTTTACTTGTTGTAAAACAGCTTCCTGAATAGCATCGTGCTTATACCCCAAAAGATTAGATCCAAAGCCATTTAGTACATCGATATATTCATTGCCATCAACATCCCAAATTCTACTACCCGCCGATTTATTGACAAGTAATGGATATATAATTTCTTTCAATATTGGTTTAAAACCAGACACCACACGCGGATCGGCCATTTGCGCACGATGCTCCGCTGTATACATTTTACTCGATTTTGTTTTGGCATTATACCGGTAGATAAATGATTTTAAAAACTGCATTTGCTCAATCGACAAGGAGGCAGCACTTTTTTCGATTCTAGCAATTGCACCAAATGGTTTCTGTAATGCTATTTTATCTTCCTCCGTAATTGCTTTTACAATGGGTTCTTCTGGAATTTCTTGCTGTGAATGTTCATTTGATACTTTAGCATTCTTTTTAATAAAAGCAGCCAGTTGGCTTACACAATCAAGTTCTTCATTTAATTGGCGAAAACTAATTTTAAGATCAAACTCTTTTGAAAATTGTATCGCTAATTGCGTAAGCACTAATGAATCAAGCCCCATCTCCATGAAACTAATGGGTGCCATTATAGTTGCCTCATCTTCGCCAGATACATCGATAATAATTTTGTGAATGATTGATTCGATTGTATCAACCTGATTCTGTTCCTTACCTATTGGGTTTGTAGCAACTACTACCGGCGGCTCTATCCAAAAATATTTTTTATCGAATGAATACGTGGGCAGGTCATTCATAAATATGGGCGACTTATTGGCATAAAGTTTAAACATATCTATAATGCCTTGTTGCTCCCAAACAGCCACCGCTTCTGTGAGTTTTCCTTCGTATGATTTGGGTACATAAATATCACTAGCAAACTGTTCCAATTGATCTTGTAGCTCTTGTATACTATTTACTACAAGTGATGCGCGATAAGCAAAAACCAATTTTGATTTATGCAAGCTATATGCAAGATCGATTAGCGAAATATGCGCATGAAGAGAAATATAGTCAGCTAACTTTTTAGCATATGACTTTAAACTAGTATCTGTTTTTGCCGACCAGCAGATCATTACTTCTTCATCAATAGTATCCTCAATTGTACCCTGTTTCTTTTGTTTGAATGAGCCAATAATAGCATGTACGTTTGTACCACCTACCCCAAAAGAGCTCACACCTGTATAAACTGTTGTATCTTTTGCTAACTCAACAACTGCGGTATTAACGGCAAATGGAAGTGTATTGAAATCTATCTCCGGATTTGCTTTTTTATAGTGTAATGAAGGAACTAACGTTTTATGATATGCAATAAGTGTTGCTTTAATAAGACCCGCAATACCGGCTGCAGCGGTAAGGTGACCGATATTAGATTTTATGGAACCAATGGCAATTTTATGGGGAATTGGATCATGATTGAATGCCATGGCAAGTCCATTAATTTCTATGGGGTCGCCTAATGGTGTAGCTGTACCATGAGCTTCGATATAAGTAAGTTCACTTGGTTTTATTTTTGCTTCTTCAAGTGCAACAAAAATGGCACCTGCTTGCCCTTCCGCACTAGGTGCAGTAAAGCTAGCTTTATCGTATCCATCATTATTAACACCTACGCCTTTAATTACTCCATAAATTGTATCACCATCTTCAATTGCTCTTTGTAATGACTTTAATAATACTACGCCAGCCCCGTCACTAAATACCGTTCCTGTAGCTTCGCTATCGAAAGGTTTACAGTGCCCATCTTTACTAAACATAGCACCTTCTTGATAAATATGTCCGCTATTAATCGGTGATGTAACAGCTGCACCACCTGCCAGGGCCACTTCACAGTATCCATCCCGAATGGCATCCACCGCTTGTGCAACAGCTAATAATGCCGTAGAGCATGCCGAATAAACACTTACTGCTGGTCCTTTTAAATTCAACAAATAAGCAACACGAGAAGCGATATAATCTTTCTCGTTATGTATCATTACATTAAACGCGCCAGCCGCTTCAACTTTGTCTTTATTAGTTAAAACATTATGTAAATAATAGCTATTGTTACCTGTACCTGCGTATACGCCTACTTTTCCTGCATAGTTAGGTGGAAGGTGTGCCGTACGCTCTAATAACTCCCAACACAATTCTAAGAAAATACGCTGTTGCGGATCCATCAGGGTTGCTAAGGTTGGAGCTATCCCAAAAAAAGCTGCATCAAAAAAAGCTGCATCACTAAGTACACCTCTGGCTTTTACATAGTTAGCATCATTTTTTATATAAGCTGGTATCGTGGGGTCTAAAGTTTCTTCGTCAAAAAAAGAAATGGTTTCTTTCCCTGCTTTCAATAATTCCCATAGTTGTTCTACCGAATTAACGCCTGGAAATCTGCCTTGCATACCAATAATCGCTACATCATCTGTTTGTGTTATTTTTTTCTTTTGAAAAGAAATAGCTTTTTTTATGCCATCTATATAAGCAGCTTGAGCAAAAATGGTTCTGGCATAATAAAAGGTACTTATTGGAAAATCTTTTTTAAACTCCTTCTTCAGTAAGCTCGCAGTTTTAATAGCCAATAGTGAATTACCACCCAATTCAAAAAAAGGATCATTCACACCCAATCCGGTTAATCCAAGCACTTCTTCCCAGATTTTACCAATTTTTTTCTCCGTAATAGTTACAGGGGCAACAAAAATATTATGAATCTCAGGCCGCTGAGTAGTAGGCTTGGGTAAATTTTTTTTATCAATTTTTCCGCTATTTGTTGTAGGCATTTTTTCAACCCAAATAAATAATGCCGGAATCATATAATCGGGCAAAGTAGCAGCCAAACTATTTTGAATAATCTTAATGGGTACTTTTAAAGATGTGGCCTCTACATAGGCCACCAATCTTTTTTGAAGCTGATGATCTTCATCAATAACTACAACGGCTTGTTTAATGCCTTCGATGGTATTAAGTGCAACTTCAATTTCGCCTAACTCAATTCTATACCCACGTAATTTTACTTGATCATCTTTTCTACCTAAAAAATCAAAAGCACCATCTTTTCTTTCTATGGCAATATCTCCGGTTCTATAAATTCTTTCTACTGTGCCTTTTTCAGGATGTATCCAATCAATAAATTTCTCCTGCGTTAATATGGATGCATTCAGATATCCATCGGCCAATGATAGACCACCAATACATAATTCACCTTCAACCCCCTGCGAAACAGGTTCTAATTTTTCATTCAGTATCCATATATCTGTATTGCTAATGGCTTTACCAATAGATGGAAGTGCCTCCCATAATGCCGGATCACCCGTTAGTTGTAATTCTGTAACCACATGGCATTCTGTTGGCCCATACTGGTTATATAACTTTGAATTCGGTAAAACTTTATAGAATTGAATGATAGATTTTGTAATCCGCAATGCTTCACCTGCCGTTATCATTTCTTGAATAGAAGCCGGGTAAACACCTGTTTGTTGTGCAGCATCTGTTATATATTGCAAAGCAACATAGGGTAAATAAATTCTATTGATTGATTCACGCTCTATAAAGTGCAATAGTTTTTCAGGATCAAGTCTTATATCATCATCCACCAAAACCAATGTGCCACCCGTATCGAAGGTTGAAAAAATTTCAAGAAATGAGGGGTCGAAACTAAGTGGACTAAACTGTAAGGTTTTAGTGCCTAAGCCAGCAATAGAATTCTCTCTTTGCCATAATAACAAATTCACCAATGCCAAATGATTCATCATTACACCTTTGGGTGTACCTGTTGAACCAGAAGTGTATAACAAATAAGCTGCAGCTAATTTTTCTTCTTCAAATGTAATGGCTGCACTTTGGGGTGTAGCATCAAAAGAAATGATGTTCAGATTAACGGCGCTGTATAAAGACGCATAAGCTTCATCACATAAACAAACTCTAGCCCCCGCATTGGCTACCATCTTTTTGAGTCGATCTGCCGGTAAGGCCCCATCTAAGGGCAGATAGGTTTTATTTGCCTTCACAATAGCCAAAACGCCAATGACCATATTGATACTCCGCTGGGTGCCAATTGATATGATGGTATCATTGGGGAAGTTTTCTACTAAAAATGCCGCCAGTTGGGTTACCCGTTCGTATAATGCTGAATAAGTGAGTGACTGTTGATTATGCGTTATGGCAATTAGGTGCGGAGATAGCTTTACCCTTTCCTCAAAAAAATGGTGTATCCTCTTGTTTTTGAGGAAACGTTCAGTTTCTGTATACTGGTGTTTTGATTGCATGAGTTAGCTACTTTTGGCAAATGCCTCCGAGGCTACAACTTAAAAATAGATTAAAACGAATTTAATGTATTCTTTTTCAACTTAGTTGAATATAGCACAAAATTTATATTTATGCTATTATATGTTGTATTGCAATCGTTTGAAAGAATACTACACCAATGTATTACTATTTGGCAAGACCCTTAGCAATAATGCCTCCGCTCACTTCAATGGTTGTAGCGTGAACGGCTTCGTTTTCGATAATAAACTTAATAGTATCTATGATTTCATTGGTTGCTACTAACCGTCCTAAAGGAATATCGGCTACTATTTTCTTTAGAATTTCTTCCTTTATGGCTGTTAAAATAGGCGTAGCCACATAGCCCGGAGCAATGGCAGCTATCCGAATATGATTGATTCCACGTGCAAAGAATTCTCCTGCGATTATTTTTGGCCATAAAGCAATTGCTGCCTTTGTTGACGCATAATTTAACTGACCCAATTCACCAGTTTTATTAATAGATGATAATGGAATCAGTACGCCTTTCCACCCATTGTCTATCATTCTAATGGCGGCTTCTCTCAGGGTATAAAAAACACCTGTTAAGTTTACATCAATCACTGATTGCCACTGTTCAGCCGTCATAAATTTTTTAACCTTCCCTGTATCTCTATCCGTTGTCACTAAAAAACTATCTCTTATTATACCAGCTGATGCTAGTACAACATTAATTTGTTGATAGGCTTCCACTGCAAAATCAAACATGTTTTTTACAGATGCTTCTTGGGTAACATCACAAACTGTATAAACAGCCTGATGCCCTTTGTTGGTAATAGATAAAGCCAAATCGGCTAGTCTTTCTTCATTGAGGTCGGCCAATACCACTTTAGCTCCAGCTGCAGACAATGCGATAGCTGCAGCTTCACCTATACCGCTAGCAGCCCCTGTTATTACAATTACACTATTTATTAGCTCCATGACAACATGAATTCTTTTATTGCTTGAACAATTTCTTTTGCCCCATTTCCGTATAACATTGTTTGATGATTGCCGTTAACCTTACTATACATACAGTTTTTCATCATGCTCACTGTTTCTAATGCATTTTGCACCGGTAATAAGGGTGCATTCATCGCATAGTTTCCTGCACCATTAATCAATATTGCTTCTTTATCAATAAAGCGAAGATAATCAATCCATGGCTCGGCTAACACTGCGGTAACGGCTTCGATTATATTTGCTAAACTAGACCTTGCCGTTACAGTTCCATCTGTGTGATGTAATACATCTGCATCATAATAACTCAACATCTCTTCGTCCCAAAAATCCATATATGGAGCACGCTTCACATGCAATATATAATCATTAAAAGATGGGAATGTTTGTCCTAATCTATTTAAAGAGGGCTGCAACATTTCTCTTGTATTGGGATGCATTTTTGCAGCAGCATCTAATAGAATCATTTTTTCAACCCTTAATGGATAGTAGTATGCCAAGTATAATGTTAATAATGCTCCGAATGAATGTCCGCCAATAATTGCACTTTGAATATTCAATGCATCTAACAACCCAATAATATCTTCCGCATGATCTTTCATAGAATAACCCTTAGCAGGATAATCACTAAGCCCCCTACCTCTAAGATCGATAGATAATATATGATATTCGTTTCCCAAGCCTGCCTTCATCAACCCATCAAACGCATGTGCATTTGCGGTGAGCCCGGGCATAAGAATAAGGGTTTTACCAGTATGCCTACTCTCCAAATAATGAAGTTGAATATTATTAGTATTAACAAATTTGCTTTCCATAAGTTATGGTTATCGATGCATGCTTAGATAGGTTTCCCGTAGTGCTGTTTTTATTATTTTTCCTGCCACATTTCTTGGTAACTCATGTAGGATTATTACATCTGCTACTTTTTGAAATCGTGCAGTAATATTTTTATTAATCCATTCTTTCAGGTCTGCTTCTGCAATAGTATTGATATCTCCCGTATTCAAAACAATAGCTGCAATAGGCGTTTCGCCCCATTCTTTGTGTTCAACGCCAAAAACAGCTACATCTTTTACTGCTTTATGTTTAATACATACTTCTTCAATATCTGATGGATACACATTTACACCACCTGATATAATCAAATCTTTTTTCCGACCTGTTAAAAACAAAAAACCATCCTCATCCACATATCCAATATCCCCTGTATATAACCAATTATCTTTTATAGCGGTTGCCGTTTGTTGTTCATCTTTATAGTACGATTCCATTAATAGAGGACCTTTCCCTATTATTTCGCCGATTGATCCTACTGCTAACTCATGTCCATTATCATCAACTATTTTCAGTTGCATAAAGGCCGGTGGCCTACCAACACTACCCGCTTTTCGCAAAGAATCATATTTATCAAGAATGGTCATAAAGCCTTCTGTAAGTCCGTACAATTCATAAAACACATCCGGCAGTTTATCACCTAGCAAAGTTTTATGGGCTAACAATAATGGGGCGCCTACCGATAAAATATATTCTAATGATGGCAAATGAGTTTTACTGAATGCATCATAATGCAAGCAGGAGATGATTTGTGAAGGAACAAGTATGGTATGTGTTACTTTATTTTTCTTTATATCTTCAAGTACAGTTACTGGATCAAAATGATGGTGCAGCACATAAGTACACCCCAAATACATAGCTGGCATTAGGGTTAAAAAAGATCCATTAAAAATGATAGAACCGGAATGCATGATAATGCTTTCTGGACTAATCCTAAATGCATTAGCAAATAAACAACCATACATAGCTCTTACAGCATGGGTGATTACAATACCTTTGGGTAACCCTGTTGTACCGCTGCTGTAAATAATATTATATACATCATCGCCTTTAACAGTTTCTACAATAGGCGACTCGATGGATTGTTCCTCTTTCAAAGATTGATACGAAGCATATCGTTGATTGGATGCCTCACTATCAATTATCCAAACATGACTATCTTGTAATTGATCTACATCCTTTATTATATCATCTAAATTTCTACAGTTTGGTTTTTCCGTGATCAGCAGTTTAGTATCGGCATTGACCAATAAATTTTTGAGTCCAGCATCTTGTAATAATGGGCTAAGCGGTACCGCTACCGCGCCCATTCCTGCACAAGCCCAGTATACCTCTAATAACTCAATGGAATTGGATAAAAGCGTAGCAATCTTATCCCCTTTTCGAATTCCTGCTTTTTGAAACGCTTTTATTAACTTATTTACTTGCTCGTTTAATTGCTTATACGTAAGCTTGGTTTCCCCGAAAATTATAGCAACATGCTGAGGTCGGTATTTTGCATGATGCGTTAACCAATATTGAGCAGTAAGATGATCGAGCAGCATTGTATATACTTAATCAACCATCATCATCAGCATCCAAAATGCCAACAATGATGATTGATTGATTAATGAATTGATTATTTAATTTTATTAGGAATATGTACTCTTAGTTCAGCTGAAAATAATCTTCCAATTGATGGTGAGCCAACAAATTCACGCTGTTTTGTATCAAACAAATTACTAATACCACCACCTACACTTAGTAGGCTATTAAATCTATAACCCAAGCTAATATCAACTGTTGTAAATCCGCCTAAAGCGCCGGCATTAAAGTTTCTTAAAGAGTATCTAGGCGCACCAGTTAGTGGATTTAGACCTTGATATACTACACCTCTTTTACCCGCTCCTTCAACAGCTGCAATTTGGCTACCGCTATAAAAATCAAATGCTTGTACCCATCTTGCAGACACATTAAGAAACATTTTTCCTTTTGCTAAATTTTGAAAACTGAATGTTGTGGCCAATCGATTTTTAGGCGCATTTAACGACTTTTCATCTGCAGCAACAAAGCCATCTTTATTAGCATCATTATCCGGACTATCATTGGTAATATTACTTCCGAACCAAGAATACTTGAATGCCCATGAAATATTATTGGTGAAATAGTAATTGAGGCCTAAATCTACTCCATAGGCAGATACTTTTCCGTAATTGAAATAACTAAAAAATGTTGCTCCATTCAATATATTGCTTCCATTAACAGTTCCATTAAACACGGTATGATTTACCGGAACGTCTCCAATACTTACAGCTCTTCCGCCTACTGCGATCAATGGGCTCAAAAAGTTTTTTGTATTTCCATAGTACCCGTTAATATCAACATACAATTTCTTTCCGATATTTCCTTTATACCCTAATTCCCAAGTTGCAATTTGTTCTGCTTTTAATGGGTTTGTAGCACTTCGGGTAGAAAGATCTGTTATATTGGATCCATTTGGAATATAATTTACGCCAGCACCATTTCCGAATGCATACCCTAATAAACTAGCGTACTGGAATAATATTAATGGAACTGAATAAGCTTGGCCATACGTTACTCGAATGCTACCACCCGGCACTCCTTTTACAAGTGCTGCTTTTGGCGAAAAGAAATTACCAAAAACACTGTGATGATCCTGTCGGGCAGCAAGAACAAGTTTAAAGTTTGCAGGCAATGTTTTTTCTACTTGTAAAGCACCGCCATACTGGTACTGAGATATTGTTTGATTAGCATCTGCCAAAGAAGTTCCAAAAGTATTGGGCTTATCTTTTTGATAGCTTGCACTTGCTACAATATTTACACCTGCATCATCAAACTCATAATGATATTGTGCTTCTGCATTCAACCGTGTAGATTTTTCTTTAAACATATTTCCTAATCGCAATGCATTTTCTTCGGCCTTATCCGGCTCTAAATAGCCAAAATTCGGGAAGAGTGGATTTGCTGGATCTGTAATAGTACTATGTGTTCTGTTATAAAAATCTCTTGTATAAGAAGGGATAGAATAAGAAGTTCCTACATTAGTCCAGGTTTCATATACTTGTGCAAAAAATCTTGG
>JBDKJW010000021.1:0-18279 GCA_039796395.1 Bacteroidota bacterium | reverse complement strand
TAAAAAGTAAAAGAATGAAAAGCATAATTTGTTAGGGTCGTAATAGCCAAATAAACGCCAACAAAAACCAATACTCCAAACCAATACTCCATTATTAAGTTGGATAAAATTACGTTTGATGCGGAGAAAGAATACCTTATATTGAGCAACACTGGATTGATATTATAACTATCTACAAATAATCCTTGTGGACTATTATTCGGCGAAAACATACCTGCATTCGTGGCGAATAAAATATTATTGAAAATATAATTGGCATTTAACTCAATAGGCTGTAGCAAAATATTTTTCTTATAAACACTATCTGCTTCTTTTGTGCTAAGAGCATATTGTTCACTATAAAATAAATAGCCCTTTCTGTTTACAATGAATGTATAATCTTTACCAGTTGGCAGTGTAATAAAATACTCACCTGTTTCATCTGTTTGTACTTTCATCAAAGATTCTCCCGTCAAATTCTCTATCAACTCTACGGTTGATGGTAATTTTGTGCCTGTTTTTTTATCGATAACAATGCCTCTTACATATAAGGTTCTATACGGACGAATATCTTTCCGCATATCAAAACGATAGAGATCTAATTGTCCTCTACTATCGGCCCTATCACTGGCATAAAAAGCCGTTAATCCATCTGCAGAAACTGCCAAGCTGCCCTCATTTTCAATAGTATTAATGGGATATCCTAAATTTTCAGGTACACCCCATTCGCCTTTTGTATTTTTTCTTAGCACATACAAATCGGAGCCTCCATAGCCTGCTAATCCATCGGAGGTAAAGTACAGTGTTTGGTTATCTGCATGGATATAGGGTGCTAGTTCATCGCCAGCTGTATTAATAGTGGGGCCCATGTTCACGGCGGGGGTCCAACTGCCATTTGCTTTTCTATAACTTACATATAGATCTCTACCTCCATACCCCCCCGGCCTATTACTGCTGAAATACAAAGTTCGTTTATCCGGACTAATTGCAGGCGAACTCTCCCAGAAATCGGTGTTGATGGCTGTTCCCATATTTTGTGGTTCACTCCAACCTTGTGGGGTGTAATACGACATATATAAATCAAAATTGCCATAGCCTTGCTCGGCAAAACGACCAGCAAAAAGCATCCATTCACCATCTTGCGAAACGGTGATTGCCCCTTTTTGTGGTTCAATATTTATGTCGCCATTAATGGGCTTAGCTTTCCCAAATTTGTTTCCATTAAGGGCGCTTTGAAAGAAGTCTTCACGCAAATGCTCCCCTCTTCTTGTGAATACGAGTAAACTATCTGTAACAGTTACTGAAGGATAATATTCGGAGTAAGAAGAATTTACGCTGTCGCCTAAATTAATGGGATTAAATTGATAAGCATCTTCCCGCTGGTTTGCCGCATAAGCTAATGCAAACGCATACGTTTTCTTTCTGTAGCTCGCCGTTTTTATGCTCTTTTCATTCAACTTTGGTAGTTGTAAAAATGCATCAATAGCAGCTAATGCTTCTTTGAATTTTCCTTCACCAGCTAAATTTATGGAATAAGGAAGATTGTATATACCAAAATAAATGGAATCTTTCGAACGTGCCTTTTCGTAAAATTGAATAGATCTTTTATATTGTTTTAATTGTCCGAATACCCCCGCTGCCGATAAGTAGGCATCTATATGATTTGAATCGGCTTCAATCGCATTTAATAAATAAGGCATGGCTTCTCTTAATTCCTCATTCCTCAATAGGTCAACTGCTCTTGCATACAGCTGAGCAGATTTTTCTTTTACTTTATCCGAATCATACCATTGAGTATGGCCAGCATAATATGCCATTAGTAATACAATTAAAAAAGCAATCCGATTTTTCATGTACCCAATGTCGGAAAAAAAAAGGTATCTATTTGTTAAAATAAATACCTTTTAATTGTGGATGTATTTCACGGTCTACCGTCTTGGGTCTATTGGAAACTCTTTGTTCCATTAGCTTGAAAGGAATAGCGGAATGTATAATAGCGTTGCTCATTAATTTTTACAGCATCGCTAGCTGTTGCAGCAGGAGTTACGCCACCCTTATAGTAGTTTAGCACTTCTACTTTGGCATACTTACCAGTTGCTGTTCTAATTACAAGTACCCTGCCTGGTATTGGGTTTACTAAATTATTCACGGCATCGTACACATACCAACCCTTATTGCTTCCTAAAGGAATAGCATAAGCACTTGGCGCATTATCTGTTTTAAAAGTTGAATCAGCAGGTATAGTATTTAAGTCTGCAAACAAACCTATATATACAAAAGCACCGCCTGCTGCTGGTCCACTGTTACCACTGTTTGTAATAATTGTTGTTCCTCTAAATGCAATATCCCATTTATTCGTGGCACTATCTGTTGAAGCTACCACTGCATTATTCTCTAAACTATAAAAAGTAAATCTGCCTCTACCAACCGGCTGCCCTATTGGGCTTAATCCAATAATGGTATCTGCCGGAAGGTTTGCTACTGTTTTTGTTGTAACAGTAACGGCAGAGCTGCTATCTGTGTTTTTTGAGCAAGAAGCTAAAACTAACACTACACACATACTTAGGATAATCTTTCTCATCGTTTTATTTTGTTTTATTTTTTAAGAATGAATAGGAAATAGTTGCATAAAAAATGCTGCCGGGTAAGTTGGGCAAGTTTGTAGCGTCTGTATAATTAAATACGTTGTCGCATCCAGCTTGTAAGCGGATACCATTTTTGAAGCTGTTTCCAACGGCTGTATTCACTTGTACAAATCCATTGGCAAATGCATCGTTGGTATTAAAAATACCATTGCCATCTGTATCGGTAGTGTACCACTTGCCTCTATAAATAAAGCGGGTATTGGCAAAAAATTGGGCTTTCTCATATTGAATACGTAAGTTGGCCATGTGCTTACTTCTATTGGGTAAGCCCACATATTCATCTTTGCGTAATCTTCTGCTAAATCCGTTTGCGTCTCTCGTAAAAACTTTGCCGTTATTAATTTGATCAATTTCGCTTCTATCACCCGTTAATAAAAATTGGTACCCGCTACTGATAGAAAGAAAACTAAATGGTTTGTAATTAATTTCTGTTTCTGCTCCTTGTGTAAAAGCACTTTTTACATTGATATAACTAAAAATTTGGGCACCTCCTGTTCTATACGCTACTAATCTACTATCAATCAGGTTTTCGATACGGTTGTGAAATACATTGATTGATGCAGTGAAACGGCTTGTTGTATGGTATTGTAAACCAATATTAATGCCGGTTGAAAACTCAGGTTGTAAGCTACTAAGCTTATAATAGTCGGCTTCAAAACTGGCTATTTGCCCTATGGATGCTAATTCATTAATTATTTTTCGTGCCTCAACTGCTCCAAATACACTATATCCGCCCGCTGCTGTATTGGTAAAGTTTAAGTAAAGCTGGCGAAAGTCAGGAGCTTTGAAACCCCTTCCTACACTGACTTTTAGCGCTAGGTTCGAATTGATTTTATATCGGAGGGCTAATTTAGGACTAAACGCTGCAGCAAACTGTTCATTACCATCGTACCGTGCACCGGCAATTAATGTAAGCTTATTAGTGGCTTTCCATTCTGTTTGTGCAAAGCCGTACGTAATCCGATTTGTTTTTGTGTTACTGCTATTATCATATCGCGTGCTATTAGCTGTTTCTTGAATATAGCCAGCGCCAACAGTTAATTCAGCTTTATCGGTGAAGGTAATATCAGTTTGGTTTTCTGCTCTATAGAATTGTTGTTTAAAGAAATCGGTATATGGATTTCCAGCACTTGTTACTAAATTTTGTGTTGATTGAAAACGCGAAGCATACAAACGGGTTGTATTTTTTATTCGATTATTAAATCGATGATTCAATTGTAAGCTTGCGTTGAGGTCTTTGTTTTTTTCAACGCCAGTAGATGTTGTAATAACGCCATTATTCGTTACACTAATTTCATTTTTAATATGCTCATCATGTATGCGAATACTTGTTTGTAGGGAAGTGTTGGTTGAGAAACTGTAGGTTAACTGATGTTGTTGGGTAATTCTTGTAATGGGTGTAATAGAACGCTCAAGTGTATTCGGCCGAATACTAAAACCATTTGTATGATAGTAGTTTCCAAATCCTTGATAGCTCCATTTTTTTATGTTGAATCCGCCGTTTAAACTAAGGTCGGTTGTATTGTAAGAACCATAGCGAGCCGATGCAGTTAGGAAAGATTTACCGGGTTTATCAGTAATAATATTGATAACGCCTGCCATAGCTTCGCTTCCATATAAGCTTGAGGAAGGTCCTTTTACAATTTCAATTTGCTTGATATTGCCAACGCCTATTCTATTCAAATCAAGCACACCAGCTGTTCTACCAATAAATGGCTCGCCATTTAATAAAATCAATGTATAATCTGGACTTAACCCTTGCATCTGTACACCAGCCCCAAAACCGCTTGTGATAAATAAGCCTGTTTGCTCGCGTAGAATATCGTTTAATCTTAACGATCCGGCTTGTTGAATTTTTTGTTGCGATATTATGCTAACAGGCACAGCTATATTGCCTAACTTTTTTTCTGTTCGTGTGGCAGTCACCACAACATCATCGCTTATACCCGTTAATGTATCTTTTTGTTGTGCTTGAATAAATGAATTCGTAAGAAGGATAATTAACACACTTAATCTGCAACGCATAGCTCCGATTTGGAGTGCAAATTTGCAATGGCATGATCAGTTAATTGTCATGATTTTGTAGAAAAAATCGGCAAAAAAAAACTTTACTTTTTAGTGACAATATTTACGGAATGCGTAAATATTTATGTACTTGTAAACTCATTTGCCATTGCGGATGTTGTTGAATATAATCAATGATTAATGGCGTTACTATTTCTGCTTTATCCCATTCGGGTTGAAGATATAATTTACAAGTAGGCGCTACTAGTTTTGCATAGCTTTCGGCCCATGCGAAATCGTGTTTATTGAAAATCACTACTTTCAATTCATGAGCCAGGGGTACTATTTCTGGCAAGGGTGCTTTAAATTTTTTGGGGGATAAGCAAATCCAATCCCATGTTCCGCTTAGTGGTGATGAACCTGAAGTTTCTATATTTGTTGCAAAGCCTGCGTTATGTAAGGCGTAGGTGAGTTCGGTAAGATTGTGCAGTAAAGGCTCTCCGCCCGTAACTACGGCTAATCTTCCCGGATGGCTCGAAGCTTGAGAAACAATAGTTTCAATGTCAATTTGTGGATGTTTAGTAGCGTCCCAACTTTCTTTAACATCACACCAAACACAACCCACATCACAACCCCCAAGCCGTATAAAATACGCAGCGCGCCCTTGATGAAATCCTTCTCCCTGCAGGGTATAAAAAGACTCCATCACGGGTAATGTAGCAATAGTACTAGCAATTTGCATAAGACAAAGGTATATTAACCGCGATTGTTACGGTAAGCCTGCATCGTATTTTTAAGCAATCCCGCAATAGTCATGAGTCCTACACCGCCTGGCACGGGTGTAATAGCACTGGCTTTAGAAGCTGCTTCGGGATAGTTAACATCCCCCTTAATCCGAAATCCTTTTTTTGCAGTGGGGTCATCAACACGTGTAATACCCACATCAATTACTACGGCACCTGGTTTTACCATATCTGCTGTAACAAACTCAGGTTTACCTAATGCCGCTACCAATATATCTGCTGAAGCTGCAATTTCAGGGAGGTTGGGGGTATGTGAATGACAAATAGTTACCGTACAATTTCCTTGTGGAATATTGCTGCTAAGTAATATACTCATGGGCCTACCTACAATATTACTTCTTCCAATTACTACCGCATGTTTACCTTTTGTAGGGATATTAAAATGCGCTAGCATCAATAAAATGCCATAAGGTGTGGCAGGAATAAACGTAGGTAAGCCTTGTACTAATTTACCCACACTACTTGGGTGAAATCCATCCACATCTTTTGAAGGGTGAATTGCTTCAATTAATTTTTGCTCGCTAATATGTTTGGGTAGAGGAAGTTGTACTAGTATACCATCTATATCATTGTCAGTATTTAATGTATCAATAGCACTTAAGAGTTCGTTTTCTGAAATGGTATCTGCAAAACGCAGTAGTGTTGAACGAAATCCGATTTCTTCACAGCTTTTTACCTTATTTGCTACATAGGTTTCACTGGCCCCATTATTGCCAATAAGCACAGCGGCTAAATGCGGACTGGGCTTGCCTTTTGCGAATAATTCAGCAGTTTCTTTTTTTAAATTTTCTTTAACCGAAGCGGCTGCTATTTTACCATCAAGTACTAACATGGCGCAAAAGTATAATTATTTACCTTTGCGCTTCAAAAATTGTATATGGAACAACTACCCAACAATCAATTGAATATTGAGATTAGCGAAGAAATGGCAGAAGGGGAATATGCTAATTTGGCGATTATCACACATAGTAATGCTGAGTTTGTAATTGATTTTGTAAGTGTAATGCCTGGCACACCCAAGAGTAGGGTAAAATCGCGTATTATTTTTACACCCATGCATGCCAAGCGTTTTATGAAAGCATTGGAAGAAAATATTGAACGTTTTGAAGTTGCTAACGGACAAATTCAAGATTTAGAACAGGTAGAAATACCCATGAATTTTGGAGGTCCTGCGGGGCAAGCATAAAATCTTCAGTCTTCAATCTGAAATAAGGTTTCTAGTATCATTAACAGAAGATTCCAGATTTCAGATTGAAGATTAAATCAACCCTCCCTCTGCAAAGGAATAATACCCTTCTGTACTAACAATAATATGGTCGGCTACTGTAATGTCTAAAAAAGCAGCCGCATTTTTTATTTTTTGGGTAAGCAATTCGTCGGCATTGCTTGGTTTTAGGTTGCCACTCGGATGATTATGACATAGAATAATTGCGGTAGATTGATGTTCTAGCGCTTTTTTCAGAATAATCCTTGGGTCGGCCACGGTGCCCGTTATCCCGCCCTCACTTACAATTTCAAAATGCAATACTTTACCTGCATGGTTCAAGAAAACTACGGCAAAAACTTCTCGGGTGTAAAACTGAAAAGTGGCCTGTAAATAGGCGGCCATATCAATAGGTGTATTGATCTTTTCTTTCTTGGTGAAAGCAGCTTGCCTCCGTACACCCAATTCCAGCGAAGCCACAATAGATATGGCTTTAGCTATTCCTAATCCTTTGATTTTTAATTGTAAAATTTCTTTAACGGATAAGGATCCCAGCCTTGTAATGTCATGATTTACTGCATGCAATAATGCCCTCGCAATATCAAAAGCGCCGAATTCAGCCGTACCTGTATTAATCAAAATGGTTAGGAGTTCGGTATTGCTCAAATGATCAGTTCCTTGCGATAGCAATTTTTCTCTGGGACGTTCTGATTCAGCCCATTCTTTAATAGAAAATTTCCTCATAATATAAACATGTGTTATTTCAAAATAGTATTTCTTGTTTGAATCAATATCTTCGCAGCATATAACGCTGTTATGAATCCTTCTGTTAAGATATTTTCTGGTACGGGTTCTCAAAAACTCGCAGAAAAAATTGCCCATCAATTTGGCGCTACGATTGGGAAAATAAATATTCAAAAATTTAGCGATGGGGAATTTCAGCCCATATTCCTGGAAAGTATTAGAGGCGATTATGTTTTCTTAATACAGAGCACCTATGCACCTACAGATAATTTGATGGAATTATTGTTAATGATTGATGCCGCAAAAAGAGCCAGCGCTTACAAGATCATTGCCGTTATTCCTTATTATGGGTTTGCACGCCAGGATAGAAAAGACAAACCCAGGGTGGCTATCGGATCCAAATTAATTGCCACTTTACTAGAAGCGGCAGGAGCCGATAGGATTATAACGATGGATTTACACGCGCCACAAATTCAGGCTTTTTTTGATGTGCCCGTAGATCATTTAGATAGTTCAGCCATTTTTATTCCCTATATCGGACAATTAAAATTGAAAAACTTGGCTTTTGCAGCACCAGATGTGGGTAGTACCAATAGGGTGCGCGAAGTAGCTAGTTACTTTAATGCAGAAATGGTTATTTGTGATAAACATCGTAAAAGAGCCAATGAAATTGCTAGTATGGTTGTAATTGGTGATGTAACCGGCAAAGACATCGTTATTGTAGATGATATCTGCGATACCGGCGGTACACTCGCCAAAGCCGCGGCACTACTAAAAGAAAAAGGGGCCAATAGCGTTCGTGCATTGATTACTCACCCTGTATTGAGTGGCAAAGCATACGAGAATATTGAGAATTCTGTTTTAGAAGAATTGGTGGTTTGTGATACTATTCCGCTTAGACAAGAAACACCCAAAATTAAAGTTATTTCCGTAGCCGATTTGTTTGCTATCGCTATCCGTAATGCCTACGAAAACAAGAGTATTACCAGCTTATTTATACATTCTCAGTTAAGAGGAAGGGATAAGTAAGGAGTTAAGAGTTAAAAATTAAGAATTAGAAGTTAGGAGTTGATATTATATAATTATAAATCAATAGCTTATAAATATATAATATTTTTAATTTATTGAAATTAAATCATTCATAATTCTTAACTTATAATTCATAATTAAAGCTTACTTTTGCCGTCCAAAATTTTAAATAAATGAAAACAATTACAATCGAAGGTGTTCTGAGGACCGAACACGGGAAAAAAGCCGCCCGCCAAATTCGCTCTCAGGAAAATGTGCCGGGTGTAATTTACGGAGGTGCTGAAGAGGTAAATTTTTATACCTCTGCTAAAGCTATTAAGCCTTTAGTATACACTGGTGAATTTCAGTTGGCAGAAGTTAATGTAGGTGGGAAAAAATACAAGTGTATTTTAAAAGACTTACAGTTTGACAAAGTAAGTGATGAGTTAATTCACGTTGACTTATTAGAACTTGTAGATAACAAACCCGTTATTGCTACTTTACCGTTGAAATTTACAGGTACTTCTATTGGCGTTAAAGAAGGTGGTAAGCTTGTTACAAAAATGAAATCATTGAAAGTAAAAGCATTACCAAAAGATTTGCGTGAAACAATTAATGTAGATATCACTACTCTTGCATTGAATGGTAATATTCGTGTAGAAGATGTAAAGGCCGATAATATCGAGATCCTTAACTCTCCACGTATTCCAGTTGCTTCTGTAGTGATGACGCGTCAGTTAAAGCAAGACGAAGCAAGTGCTGCAAAAGACGAGAAGAAGAAATAGTTCAACGTTTAATGATACTAAAATGCCCCCTGCCTAGCAGGGGGCATTTTTTATTTTGCTAATGGAATACTTATCGTAAAGGTAGAACCATTATTCTTGGCACTAGTTACCCAAATAGATGCATTATTCAATTGTAAAAATTCACGGCATAAATTTAAGCCTAAGCCATTCCCTTTTTCAAGTTCTGTACCTCTTTCAGAAATATTCAGCTCGCCGCTAAATAAAGTCAGCAGTTTTTCTTCACTAATGCCAATACCTTCATCTCTAATAGAAATAAATAACTTTTCATCATAAATCTGGTCACTCACATATATTGTACTTGCTCTATTACTAAATTTTATTGCATTAGATAAGAGATTGCGAAACACTAATCGCAAATGATCGGGATCCATATAAACATTTGTTGCACGTATGTCTACAGCAATATTAATCTGCTTTCTATTCAAATTTTCTTTTAAGAAACTAATGGCTTCATCCAACACATCTTTAACAGAAAATGATACTTGGATTGGGGCTATTCCTGAAAGCTGACGCTGGCTCCAGCTCAATAAATTATTCAAATTATTTTCTAATTGATCAACCTGTTTATTAAAACTTACGGTGAGTTCTAAAAATTCTTCTTTTGATATATATTCATGCGATAATAAATTTAATGACCCTTTTAATTGCGCTATGGGTGAACGTAAATCGTGTGCGATAATAGAAAACAATTTCTCCTTTGTTTGATTTGCAATGGCGAGTTTTTCATTTTTCTCCTTTAAATATTGTTGATTATTTATTTGTGTTCTTTTGAAATAAACTAACCCTAGGGCAATTACGGATAAAAACCAACCAATATTAAACAAAACCCTACTGGCTGGCATAGGCTCAAATAATGGGGGTAATAATAAAAGATACTTACATAATACAAAACCTAGTATACTTGGGATAGTTGATGAAATAATAAAACGCTTATCGTCGAAAAAAATAAATATTAATATTAGGTTCTGTATATGAAAATATTCTGAACCATTATGATAACCCCATACTTGGAAGGTAAAAATAATAGATAAGGTAATATTTAAAATTAACTTGTATGTATCATACTTGGGGAATGGGTTAATGAGTATGGTAACAATACCCACTAAGAAAATATAGAAATTAGACATTGCTAAAATATACCTGCCAGTAACGATATTTAAAATCAATAAGAAAAGTATTATTGGGAAACTGATAATAAATATCCAGTTAATGGCCCTAATTCGATCTTGCTTGTCTTTATTATTTGTAAACTGCGTACCGTAGTCAAATATGCTCAGGACTCTTTTGTTACTCATGCCCATACATTGTGAGTTTGATGCAACTCTAAGTTAGTTTAATAGTTAATTCAGTAGTAATTATTCAAAATATAGTACAAGGGGTTATTTTTGCCTTATGCATCGTTTTTTAATTGTTGGTTTGGGCAATATTGGGGAGGAATACAAGCATACCCGTCATAATATTGGGTTTGATGTGCTCGATGCGTTTGTTCGTAAGCATAATGTATTTTTTACTACCGGAAGGTTGGCTGATGTGGCTGAAGTAAAATGGAAGGGCAAAACCTTTATTTGTATTAAGCCTACCACCTATATGAACTTAAGTGGTAAAGCCTTCAAATATTGGTTAGATAAGGAGAAACTAAGTATTGAGCAAACCCTAACAATCGTTGATGAGCTAGCATTGCCCATTGATAAACTTCGTTTAAGAGGGAGTGGTAGTGCTGGTGGACATAACGGATTAAAAGATATTGAACTCACCCTTGGTACCGATGCCTATGCCCGGTTAAGGTTTGGCATAGGAAATAATTACCCCAAAGGCCGCCAAGCCGATTTTGTTTTGAGCAAATGGCTACCCGATGAGCGACTAATGGTAGACCAGAAAATACCTGCTTGTTTGGATATAATTGAGGCTTTTGCGGCAATGGGTCTCCAAAAAGCCATGAATATGGCAAATAATTTGAGTTTTACATAATAAACCATTGTCTTTCATAGTTATATGTGTTGGAAATATAATAAAGGTGATCGAAACCGTACCTGAACCTTAAGTTCAACGATCCTCTTGTTACTATTTTAAATGCGACTGTACTATGAAAATTTTTTGCGTAGGCCGTAATTATGCCGATCATGCAAAAGAACTAGGCAACGAAGTTCCTGAGGAGCCTGTTATTTTCATGAAACCCAAAACTGCTTTGTTGCAGTCGCATACGCCATTCTATTACCCAGCCTTTTCCAACGAATTGCATTATGAAGCCGAGCTCGTGTTACGTGTTTGCAAAAACGGCAGATATATAACAGAGCTGCAAGCGCAACGCTATTATGATGCAGTAACTATTGGCATTGATTTTACGGCACGTGATATACAAGCAGAATTAAAAAAGAAGGGATTGCCTTGGGAAAAAGCAAAAGCCTGGGATAATTCTGCAGTAGTGGGGAATTGGATTCCGTTAACAGAACAAATTTTAAAAAATCCGATACATTTTTCACTCAAAAATAATCAATCAACGGTTCAGGTAGGAGATACATCACATATGATTTTCTCTTTCAACCAAATCGTTGCCCATATTTCGAATTATTTCTCCCTCAATATCGGCGACCTTATTTATACAGGTACACCGGCAGGTGTGGGAGAGTGTGTAGTAGGAGATGTATTGGAAGGTTTTTTTGAAACGGAAAAAATGTTTGAACTGGAAATAAAATAGCATGCTTACACCCAATATATTACTGCAGGCGTATAAGCTCATGATGATTGCAAAATCTATGAGTGAAACCTACGATGCCAATAGGCAGGTGTGTAAGTATGTGCATTCTACTTCACGTGGGCACGAAGCCATACAAATAGCTACAGGCTTACAATTGCTTTCTTGCGATTGGGTAAGTCCATATTATAGAGATGATAGTTTAATGCTCGCATCAGGCTTTGCACCATATGAATTGATGCTTCAATTATTAGCGAAAAAAGATGATCCGTTCTCGGGTGGTAGGTCGTATTATTGTCACCCTAGTAATAAAGACGAACTACGTCCTTCTATCATACACCAAAGTAGTGCTACAGGTATGCAAGCCATACCTACCACAGGTGTGGCACAAGGGGTACAGTTTCTAGAGCACACACAATCAGCCAAACTCCGCAAATCGGCCGATGGTAAATCGCCGGTGGTGGTTTGTTCTTTAGGTGATGGTAGCATGACCGAAGGGGAAGTGAGTGAAGCATTGCAATTTGCTTCTCTAAAACAATTACCGATTGTTTATTTGGTACAAGATAACCAGTGGAGTATTAGTGCAAGTGCCGATGAAGTAAGATCTATGAATGCATACGAATATGCTTGTGGTTTTAAAGGCCTTAAGCGTATGCAGTGTGATGGTAGTGATTTTATGCGTTGTTATGAAACCATGGAGCAGGCAGTGAGCTATGCGCGTAATGAAAGAAAGCCCGTACTCGTGCATGCTAAAGTGCCTTTATTGGGACACCATACCAGTGGTGTACGCAAAGAATTTTATAGAAGCAGAGAAGATTTATTAAAGCATGGACTATACGATCCTATTCCTAAACTCCGCCATTTATTAAACGGTGTTGGCTTTAATGATCATGAAATAAATCAGGTAGAAACGGAGGCGCTCGATATTGTATTAGAAGATTTCAAAAGAGCACAAGCAGCAGCAGAACCCGATATTCGTTCGGTAGAAGATCATGTATTTGCAACTACAACCATTAAAGATGAGAAAGGACAAAGAACACCAAAAGGTGGAGAGAAAGTAATGATGGTAGATGCTGCGTTGCATGCAATTGATGAAATATTGGATGATCATCCGGAAGCCGTGTTGTACGGACAAGATGTGGGTGGAAGACTCGGCGGTGTATTCCGCGAAGCGGCAACCTTAGCAGAGAAATATGGCGAGAATAGGGTATTCAATACGGCTATTCAAGAAGCCTATATTGTAGGATCTACCGTTGGCTTAAGTGCCATGGGTATGAAGCCAATTGTGGAGATTCAGTTTGCAGATTATATTTATCCCGGCTTAAACCAATTGGTAACTGAAGTATCCAAATCTTGTTATTTATCGAATGGTAAGTTTCCCGTACAAATGGTATTGCGCGTGCCTGTAGGGGCGTATGGTGGAGGCGGCCCTTATCATAGTGGAAGTATAGAGAGTACCTTACTTTCTATTAAAGGTATTAAAGTGGTGTATCCATCGAATGCGGCAGATATGAAGGGTTTGATGAAAGCTGCTTTCTTGGATCCTAACCCCGTTATTATGCTCGAGCATAAGGGATTATATTGGAGTAAAGTGCCCGGTACTGATGATGCTAAAACCATAGAGCCGAGTAAAGATTATGTATTACCACTTGGTAAAGCAAATGTTGTTTTACAAAGTGAAATGGATCGTGTGCGGAAGGGAGAAACCATTTGTGTGGTAACGTATGGAATGGGCGTGTATTGGGCAAAAGCCGCAGCTGAGCGTTATCCCGGACAAGTAGAAGTAGTAGATCTTCGCTCCTTATACCCCCTTGATGAAGAAACCGTATTTAATTCTGTAAAACGCCATGGTAAAGTATTGGTGTTATCGGAAGAACAACAACATAATTCATTTGCCGAAGCACTCTCGCTTCGTATATCTAACGATTGCTACCATTTTTTAGATGCCAAGGTAGAAGTAATGGGTGCTAAGAACCTGCCCGCTGTGCCTATTAATGTGGCTTTAGAAGCCGCTATGCTCCCTACCGCCACCAAAGTGGCCGAAAGGATAGGAAAATTGCTATCTTATTAGGAAATTGCCCTCACTTTGTTACAAGTTCGGGATTTGAACCTGAGTTTACCTAAGGCGGATATGAATCCTTACTTAATGAGGCAGTGTTTTGAAGCACTAATAGAATGTAAAATATAAACTATATACGACATAAAAAAAGGTCTCATTGCTGAGACCATGTAGCGAGATCGGGATTTGAACCCGAGACCTCAGGGTTATGAATCCTGTGCTCTAACCAACTGAGCTACCTCGCCAATTGGGGTGCAAATATACAGGGTTTCTGTTTAGGGAAAAAATGGATTCGTAACTAAGTTTTTCGGGGAAAATTGGCCTTTTAGGCTAATAAGGTGTAGGTTTAGTATAATATCGTTCAAGTAAATCATTATAGAAACAAAAACCCCTCAGCAAACCCCTCATTAGTGGTATATCCGATGTAGTCGGACTTTTTATATTAGGATTTTTCATTTACAAGGGGCTTAAAACTTTTAGTGGTAAGGATAGGGTAGTAACCGTTAAGGGGTTAGCAGAAATGAATATGAAAGCTACTGCTTCAACCATTCGTTTAGATTTAATTAGTAAGAACTTAACTGCAACAATCAAAACAGCTTCGCAGGGTCAAATTTCCATCGCCGGCCAGTGGAATGGGGAAGAGGGGGAAGTAGCTGAAAAGCCCAAGGAACCTTATTTACAGAAGGCAAGGGTAGTGAGTACAATTGTGTTTTTTTGGGAGTGAGTATTAAAAATTATTTGTAGTTTTAAAATAGCAACAGTAACCCCTACAAAATCAGCTAATGTGTTGCATTAGTGCTGTTGGTATGAATACAGTTTTATTGAAAACCTTTTTGCATAAGGGGCAATTATGTATTGGTATTTATTATGCAAAAGATACGTTACTAAATTCTCTCCTAATTAAAAAATTTCCTACTAAATGGAGTGCAAGCAAAGGGTGTTGGTATATTCCTTTTTCTAAATCTTCCTATGAATTATTAGTGATATTCTTTAAGGAACAAGGAATCAGGATAAATCATACTTATGTTGAAATGGAGCAAGCAAATAAAATAGAGACAGTGCATGATTCAGTAGGTGTATTAAAACCCATGATAAAAAGTAATAGTGAAGCAGCTATTATTTCAAGGGTAGATGCGGTGAATAGCCATGTAATTAGGTTGATGCGGGATCATTTAATTGTAAAGGCATATAGTAAAAGCACGATTAAAACATACCTGAACGAGATGCATCAGTTTTTATATCGGCTGGGGAAAATACCGGCCGACGATTTGAGAGCAGAACACTTAAAAAGGTATTTTGTATACTGTTTTGAAAAATTGCATTTATCTGAAAATACTTTGCATAGCAGAATGAATGCGATTAAATTTTACTATGAGCAGGTGGTGCGACGAGATAAATTTTTTTGGGATATACCTAGGCCTAAAAAGCCATTTCAGTTGCCTAAGCTGTTGAATGAGGAAGAGTTAAGGAAATTATTCAATGCATTGGTAAATAAAAAGCATAAGGCCATGTTATTTACTGCATATAGTGCTGGGTTAAGGGTAAGTGAAATTGTACAATTGAAAATGAGCCATATTGATAGTGAGCGAATGCAGATTTTGATTGAGCAAGCGAAGGGAAAGAAAGATAGATATGTTAATTTGAGTCCTGTGCTGCTAGATATTTTGCGTGCATATATAAAAGGGTATACTCCTCAGCCGCGTGTTTATTTATTTGAGTCGGAGCAAACAGGAACTGCTTATCCCACGAGAACTGTACAGCAAATTTTTAGTAATGCAAAGGTTAAAGCTGGTATCATGAAGGATGTGGGTATTCATAGTTTACGGCATAGTTTCGCCACGCATTTATTAGATAAGGGAACAGATATTCGATATATAAAGGAGTTACTTGGCCATTTTGATATCAAAACAACAGAGCGATATTTGCATGTAAGTAAAAGGCAATTAATTAATATAGTGAGCCCATTGGATGAGTTATTTAAGAATAAGCAGATTGAGTGGTAGCTACTATTAACGCGACAATACAAAAAGTATAATACCTTCCCAAAAACAAGCAATACAAAATGTATAACTGTATTGATGCTACGACAATGCAAAAAGTATAACGCTGAAATGCCTACTGATCTTGAATTATTGATTTTGGAGGTATGCAGGGAATATCATATATTTAAGTGTTAGCCGCAACAGTATGACAGACCGCTATAAACTCAGTCAATTCTATCAAGGTAAAGGGACAGAAACTCAATATTCGAGCTTCCAAACTGTTGACGAAGAAATATTTGAAGTCGAAAATTTACAAATTGTTTCTTTGGCAATGGATTTCCCTCAAGGGACATCTCAAAAGGTTCGTCAAGAAATTGAAAAAAAGTGGATTGACACTTTACCCAAACTTAAAAAGGTTAAACGACTATCTGTTCGACACAGAGTAAAGCAAGATTTCTTTGAAGCAATTTGTGCGATGCATAATTTAGAAAGTTTGACATTTTGGACTTCAACAGTAGAAGATATTTCAAGCATCTCAAAATTGTCAAAACTTACCTTCTTAAAATTGTGGTCCTTTTCCAGACTGAAAGACATTACCCCGCTGCTACAACTAAAAAAACTCAAAGTTCTTTCGATTGACAACTGCTTTAAAGTAGAGAACTACGAAGTTGTGAGCCAAATGACACAACTTATTGGACTGGAATTGTGCGGTGACACTTTTGCACCTCGGAACCTAAGAATTGATAGTCTAAAGCCTTTTGAAACTTTAAAAAATTTAAAGCATCTCGACCTCTCATCTGCTTCTGTAATCGACAAATCATACGACAGTATTTTGAAAATGAAAAATCTTGAAAGGCTTGATTTGGTAGTTAATGTCCCGAAAGAAATGAGAGACAAAATCAAGACAGAACATAAAAATTTAAAAGCTGGCTTCTTTGTGGATTATGATTTTGAAAACAAGAAATTTTATAACGGTAAACAGTGGTGACAACTGTGTGCGGCTAACAAAAGTATTTGCAAAAGCAGGGCTGGACAATGTAACATCAGCTGTGTGCAGGTGTAAGCCGCAGTTCGGGCTCGAAGTTCAATTTTCAGCTTTAGTTCATAATTTCAACAATATATTTTCAATTGAGCATTTGTACCGGGCTGGACGAGTAATGAATTCCCTGCCTTCGCAAATACTCGAACGTTAGGCACAATTATTTTTTAGACCCTTAATATGGATAAACAAAAATTATTTAAATTATTAATAGCAATTACTATTCCAACACTTTACGCAATAGTTTTAAGACTATTTTTTGGATTAAGAACTTGGACTGACATATTTGATGTAATGTCTGTTTCCTTTCTTTTTTGTTTACCTACTATTGTTGGCGCCTTGACTGTTTACCTCTCTAGTGAGGAAAATGCAAAAAAGTTAAGCTATAGGTTGTTTGTTCCTTGGATACCAATATTTATTTTTCTACTCTTCACTCTTGCAATAGCTTGGGAAGGTTGGGCTTGTTGGTTAATGGTTTTGCCTTTGTTTTTATTTGCAGCCTCAGTAGGCGGTGCAATTGGAGCTTATTTTAAACTTAGAAAAAAAGATAACAAAGTCTATATTTCTATATTGACTCTTATGCCAATATTCATTTCACCAATAGAGAGTTTTATTGGCGCAATTCCTGGTACTTACGAAGCCTACACTTACATTGACATAACCTCTACAAAAGAAAAGATTTGGAAAAATGTGACAAGAGTAAGAGAAATTGAAGAAAAGCAAGACAAAGGCTGGTTAACACAATCATTAGGCTTTCCGAGACCACTTAAAGCAGAACTCAATTTTGAAGGTGTAGGAGCATACAGAGAAGCTAAATTTACAAACGGACTAATTTTTCACGAAAGGGTTTCTGAATATATTGACAAAAAGAAAATGGTTTTTTCAATTAAAGCATACCCCTATGAAATTCCATCAACAACAATGGATGAACACGTTGTAATTGGTGGACAATATTTTGATGTTTTGAATGGCACTTACGAGCTTGAAAAGCTGAATGATAAAACTTATAGACTTCATCTTTATAGTTACTTTAAATTGACAACAACTTTCAATTTTTACGCAAGCTGGTGGGGCAAGTGGATTATGAAAGACATTCAAAATAACATACTTCAAGTAGTGCGGCAAAGAGCGGAAGAATAACTGTGCCTAACAATGCGTTTATGCAATAAGGGCAAACCAGTTTTACAACATAATTTGTGATTCTATGATAATCTGTTTGTTTAACTTCAAAAATCTTGCTAACTTACTCTTGCAACCCGCGTGTAAACTAAAACAGTAATGCTATCCCCTTATTACACAAACGCGCCTACGTTG
>JBDKJW010000020.1:0-19081 GCA_039796395.1 Bacteroidota bacterium | reverse complement strand
CCCGAAATAAAACCAGCGATTGATATGTCGGTACTCGTAAATAAAAACTCAAAAATTATTGTTCAGGGTTTCACCGGAACAGAAGGTACTTTCCACGCTACCCAAATGATAGAATATGGCACGAATGTAGTAGGTGGCGTAACGCCTAATAAAGGCGGCAGCACACATTTAGATAAGCCTGTATTCAACACAGTAGCAGATGCAGTGAAAACCACTGGTGCCGATGTAAGTATCATATTTGTTCCACCGGCCTTTGCCGCAGATGCCATTATGGAAGCTGCCGATGCAGGTATTGGTTTAGTGGTATGTATCACAGAAGGTATTCCTGTGCAGGATATGGTAAAAGTGAAGAACTATTTACAGGGTACGAAAACAAGATTAATTGGGCCAAATTGTCCGGGTGTAATCACTGCTGGCGAAGCCAAAGTAGGTATTATGCCAGGCTTTATTTTTAAAACGGGTAGAATTGGTATTGTATCTAAAAGTGGAACCCTTACCTATGAAGCTGCCGACCAAGTAGTAAAAGCGGGTTTAGGTATTAGTACTGCCATTGGTATTGGTGGAGATCCAATTATTGGTACCCCAACTAAGGAGGCAGTAGAATTATTAATGAATGACCCTGAAACCGATGGTATTATTATGATTGGTGAAATTGGTGGTAGTATGGAAGCCGATGCCGCTCGTTGGATCAAGGATAATAAGAAGAAGCCGGTTGTTGGGTTTATTGCCGGACAAACAGCGCCTCCCGGCCGTAGAATGGGCCATGCTGGTGCTATTATTGGTGGGGCTGAAGATACTGCCGAAGCTAAAATGAAAATTATGGCTGAATGTGGTATTCATGTGGTGGCTAGTCCGGCCGACATTGGTAAAACCATGGCCGCAGCACTTAAGAAATAATTATTTTAACAAATATTATGAATCCCGAAGTATGCCACTTCGGGATTTTTGCATCCTATACCTTTGTTAACCATAACTCATTCTATGCGTTTATTGCTTACTGCATTTTTTATTGGTTGTATTTTATTTACAACTCGTGCTCAGGATACTACGTATCAAAAGGACTGGTATATAATTGATACATTAATTAGCAATGCCAACTTGATAAAAACAGCCAAGCAAAAGGTAGATGAGCTTTATAAGAAAGCTGTAAGGGAGAAGGAGGAAGCCCAAATCATTAAGGCGCTTTTATACCAGATTGATTTGGATGATAGAACAAATGATCAAGCACCGAATAAACCCATTGAAGCGCTAAAGAAAGCCTATAAAGAAACCAATAATGAAGTTTCAAAAGCAGTGCTTGCAGCTATACTTGCCAAGAGGTATAATGATGCTTTCCAAAATAATAGATGGCAAATTCAAAACAGAAAAGCTGCGAATACCATAGATTCAGCAGATATCAATACTTGGGCTGCTATCGACTTCCATAGAACCATTTTATATTATTACAAGCAGTCCATCACACCCAAAAAAAAATTACAACAATCGCTGATTGAGGCTTACCAAGCTTTAATTATAAAAGGCAATGATAGTACGCAAGGAAGAAATTTATATGGCTTATTGGCTGAAGAGATGCTCGACTATCTAACCGTAGAAACACATCCTTTCTTTACAGATAAAATCATTGATAGTACTATCATGCTACCAGTTTCGGATTTTATAACCAAAGGTTTTAGTACAGCAGATTCAAATCAAGTTTATTGGCAAGCTATTTTCCTCTATCAACAATTACTGAGTTTTTATACAGAAACGAATAATGAGGAAGCCTTGGTAAGAATAGATATTAACAGATTGGAATTTGGAAATCGGGTGGGGCAATTTATTAATAAAGAAAAAAAATACATCAATGCACTCACGCAGCTTATAGAGAAATCAAGTAATAGTAAAGTAAGCATTCGCGCTTATTATTTACTAGCTGAAAATAAAATAGACCTAGCCAAATCATATCATCCATATAATGACAGTAGTAATAGATGGCTGTATAAGGAGGCCTTAGAACTAATAGGTATTGCTAAAAAAAAATATAGTAATAAGATTTGGGAGGAAAATGGATTTTTCAGGTTGAAAAAAGATATTGAGTCAAAAGAGCTTTCTATAAAAACGGAAAAAATTAATCGGCCGAATACCCCTTTTCGTGCATTGGTTAGCTTTAGAAATGCAGATACCATTTATACCCGAATAGTTTTACGCCAAGATATAAAGCAAAATATAAATAACTATAATGTAACAGACTGGAAGTTTTTAGTGGCTGCAAAATCAGTAAGAGATCAAATTTATTTTGTAAACAGTGAGCAAGATTGCCAACCACACAAAGTTGAAATTAAGGTTGGGGGATTACCAACCAATGAATATGCCATACTGCTGAGTACTGGTAAAGATTTTGATCCCTCTAAAGATCAACTATCAATTAGCTCATTTCAAATATCAGATCTAATTTATTTTCGAGATGGCAATAATTATTTTGTACGTGAATACCAAAACGGTAAGCCAGTTGAAAATGCTAGCGTTACTATTGCATTAAAAGATCAAGTTAAAGAAACCCTTACAACCAATAAAAATGGTGTGTTTACCATTACTCGAAAATATGAGGAGCGAGGCAATATGCATTTTTTAATTAAAAAAGGTAATTCTAAACTTGCATCTTATCAACCAGAATATTTCTATTACACTGAAAGGGAATTACCTGTATCAATCAGCAAGAAAGAATTAGAGAAACAATATGCGCATGTACTATATTACACAGATCGATCTTTATACCGACCCGGACAAACCATACAATTCAAAGGAATAGCACTATTTAAAAAAGGAAGATATGACCGTGCTTCGTTAATCAGGGATAAAAGTAAGTTTTGGGTTTACTTATTTGATGCCAATGATAAGAAAATTGATTCCATAGAAACTTCACTTAATGATTACGGCTCATTTAATGGGAGTTTTCAAATACCAACAAAAGTATTACCTGGGAGTTTTTCTCTGTATACCAATAAGTATATTAACAGTAGAAAATATTTTTCTGTTGAAGAATATAAACGACCAAATTTCGCCGTAAAGTTTGAAAATAATAAAAAAGTATTTAAGTTAAATGATACTGCTATTGTAAAAGGCACTGTAACAGCTATGGCTGGTAATAATTTAGGCGGCGCTCAAATTAAATACACCATTCAAATCTCTGAAAATTCGGGTTTATACCCAAGAGCTGTTCATTTTGCAACAATAGAAACGATAACCGGAATCACTAAATCTGATCCCAATGGGAATTTTGAAGTTAAATTCAACACCAATTATTTGAATATTGATAGTATCGTAAACCTATCACTAACCTATCATGTTACTGTAACAGTAACAGATAATACTGGTGAAAGTAGAAGTATATCACAAAATTACAGTGCTGTTCGTATCAATCTTAAAAACACTATTCAAATTCCTGACCTGCTTTCTATTGATCAATTTCCTCAGCAAATAAAAACGATTGTAACCGATTATAATAATAATAACATTACCGCAAAAGAGAAAATTGAGATTTACAAAGTAGCCATGCCCAATCGAATTATTCGAGCACGCTATTGGGAAAGACCTGATTTATTTATTTATTCAAGCGATCAGTTTTACAAAGATTTCCCTGCTGATAATTATGATGATGATTTGAACAAAGAAAAATTTGCTTGTAGCCTTATAACATCTACTCCCAGTGAAGCTGGACTTTATAAAATAGTAGCATCAGCTACCGACTCATTATCACAAACAGTAACTACTAGTAAATTCGTTCAGCTATATGATAATTCAGTAAATACCAAAAATATGCTGCTATTTGGTGAGTCGGCCATCTCATCTACTACAGCCGAGCCAAGAGATACAATAGAAACAATTCATTTTTATAATTCAGCAGGTATTTCAGTTACTAGGGTAATTAAAAGAGGAGATACTCATAAAGCCGAGTACAGTTTTATTGAACAGAAAAATATACATCGTAGCAATTGGATCATTAGTACCCAAGATAGAGGTGGAATAGTTATAAGCGATGCATTTGTATGGCAAGGAAGAATTTATAAAAATAAACACGAAATAGATGTACCATTTACGAATAAGGAATTACAAATAAAATATGCTACTTATAGAAATATAAATGAGCCAGGGGCAAAAGAAAAATGGACGATTCAAATAACAGGAGATAGTGCTGCACAGAAGCAGGCAGAATTGCTAACTGCCATGTATGATGCAAGTTTAGACCAGCTTAAAAAACATGAGTGGAAGCAACCATCGATTTGGAATCTTGACAATTATTTACAAACAGACTTTAGTAATGACCTATTCCAATCAACTTATTCTATTGAAAATTATATAAATGAAGTATCCGTTCCTGAAGCCTATTTTCAACGCGATTTACTAACGCATACTGCGTTCGATATTTATGCTAAGGGAAGATATTATGGAACAATAGATGGTGAAGTAGTAGCTACAGTTCCTGCTATAAAAGATATGCGTAATGCTGAAAGTAAGAGAACCTTATCTGGAAGAGTTGAAGGCCTTGCTGTACAAAGAGATAGTCAAAAAATAATGATTCATGGGGCTAGTCAGTTTAATCGTAGAGAAGAAGATGGATATGGGATTACTGATACTATTGTTACATCAAATAGCATATCAAATTCTTCTGCTCTTGAACCCGTTCGAATACGCACAGACTTTCGCGAAACCGCTTTCTTCTATCCTACCCTTTATGCCGATAGTAATGGTGTATATAGTTTTGAATTTACCTTCCCCGATGCACTTACCCAATGGAAATGGATGAGTATTGCACACACAAAAGATTTATCGATAGGCTCACAAACCGCCACTGTATTTACACAGAAGCAATTGATGGTGCAAGCGAATATGCCACGCTTTTTAAGAGAGGGCGATCAAATAGAATTGAGCGCGCGTATTGCCAACCAAACAAATAAAGAACTTACGGGTACGGTTACGCTTGAATTATTCGACCCAGAAACCAATAAATCGATTGATGGCTGGTTTCAAAATGTTTTCCCTCAACAATATTTTACCGTTGAAGCCAAACAAGCTGGTCTAGTACGCTTCCCTATCCAAATTCCGTATAGCTACAATAAACCCATGAGTTGGCGTATAGTGGCAAAGACCAGTAGCTATAGCGATGGAGAAGAAAATACAATACCCATATTAGCCAATAGAACATTGGTAACAGAGAGCATCCCGATTTTATTATTGAAAGACACTACACAACAAATCAAATTTGATAAATTATTCAATAATACCAGCAATAGTTTAACGCATCAATCGCTGACGGTTGAATATACCAGTAACCCTGTTTGGAATGTTGTAAAGTCGCTCCCTTACTTAATGGAGTATCCTTATGAATGTGCTGAACAAAATTTTAACAGGCTATACGCCAATTTAATGGCGGCTTGGATACTTGATCGAAATCCGAATATCAAAAAAATACTAGCTATTTGGAAACAAGATAGTACAGCGCTAAAAACTAATTTAGAAAGGAACCAAACGCTCAAACAATTATTAATAGAAGAAACGCCCTGGGTGTTAGATGCAGCTACTGAAGCAAAAAAACAACAACAATTAGCTGATTTATTTGCGTTAGAAAAATTAGCCGATCAAACTACCATATGGTTACAAAAAATGCAAGAATTACAATTACCCAATGGCGCATTTCCTTGGTTTCAAGGAGGCTGGGAAGATCGATTCATCACCAACTATATTGTAACCGGTATTGGTAAACTCAAGCGCATAGGTGCTTTGAATACGGATATGAGCATACGCATGAAACCCATGCTTATCAAGGCTTTGAAATATTTAGACGAGAAAGAAAAAGAAAATTATATATCATTAAAACATGTTTCTAAAAATCTAACTGATTTTATACCTAGTGGTTATACCATTAACTACCTATATATGCGTAGCTTATTCAGAGATATCGCTATTACAGATACTGCATCTTATCAGTTCTATTATCGTCAATCTAAAAAATACTGGACCAAGCAAAACAATTATCACCAATCACTTTTAGCCACCGTATTATTTCGCAATGGTGAAGAAAAATTTGCACAAGAAAGTATATTGCCGGCCTTATTGGAGAATACAGTTACCGATGTAAAGCTTGGCTTATATTGGAAAAATCCATACGCCAATTATTGGTACCAAGAACCCATCATTCAACAAGCGGCCATGATCAATTGCTTTGGCGAATTAGCAACAGGCAGCTATGCTAATAAGTACAAAAAAGCAGTTGATGCCATGCGTACCTGGTTGATATTAAATAAACAAACCAATAATTGGAAAACAACTATTGCCACTGCAGATGCATGTTATGCTTTATTGGCCAACGGCTCTAATTGGCTAAACGAAAAAAGAACTATTCAAATAAGTGTAGGTAATCAAATGATAAAACCATCTTCAAAAGAAGAAGGCATTGGTTATTTTAGCGAGCAGTTTACCAAAGAAAAAGTAAAAGAAGAAATGGGATTGATTACCATCTCTCAAAAAACAACTGGCAGCTTAAACCCTTCACCATCTTATGGAGCTGTTTATTGGCAATACTTTGAAGCGCTTGAAAAAATTACGCCATCAGCAATACCACTATCCATCACTAAAAAACTTTTTATTGAAAAAATGGAGAATGGAATGCCGATACTAAAGGAAATTGGCGCCGATGCAAGTTTGCAAACCGGTGATAAAATAGTAGTACAGCTTATTATTAAAGCAGATAGAGATATGGAATACCTGCACTTAAAAGATATGCGTGCTGCGGCCATGGAACCAGAGAATGTATTGAGTGGATATCGTTGGCAAGAGAATTTAGGTTTCTATGAAAGTACACGGGATGCCACCACCAATTTTTTTATCAATTATTTACCAAAGGGAACACATGTGTTCAGGTACAACCTAATCGCATCACAAATTGGTGTATTTTCAGTTGGCTTAGCCAGTATACAAAATATGTATGCACCAGAATTTACGGCACACTCTAATAGTATTAACATAAGGATTAATGAGCATTGATTATATAATTGTAGGACAAGGCATTTGCGGCAGCTTTTTAAGTTGGTATTTACAAAAAGCAGGTAAATCATGTATGGTGATTGATGTGGCAAAATCCTCTAGCTCATCCAAAGTAGCAAGCGGGGTTATTAATCCGGTTACTGGGAGAAGAGTAGTACGCACTTGGGAAATTGAAACAATAATGCCTTTTGCGGTTGATGCTTATAAAGCGTTGGGGGAAGAATTAAACGAGCACTTTATTGATCAATGTAATATTCTTGATTTTCATGCCACGCCGCAAATGAAAATGGCTTTTGCAGAAAGAATAGTAGATGAACCTTTCTTACAAATACCTGAAAATGAAAACCAATTCTATCAATGGTTTCAGCCTCTATTTGGTGTAACCGAGATTAACCCTTGCTGGCTCATTCAGTTAAACAGTTTATTATCTGCTTGGAGAAAAAAATTGGCGGCTAACAATCAATTACTAACAACACATTTTGATATTGAAGATTGCACAATTACTACCGATAGAATTCATTATAAAGATATTACTGCGTCTGCTATTATTTTCTGTGATGGCACTGCTGGTTTCAATAATCCATATTTTCGTCTATTACCTTATGCGCATAATAAAGGGCAAGCAATTATCGCAGCAATACCCGATTTACCAACTACACATATTTTCAAACAGGGCATCAATATTGTTCCTTGGCAAGATGGGTTGTTTTGGGTTGGTTCTAGTTATGAGCGAGAGTTTACTGATTTAGCACCAACTCAAGATTTTAAAGAGAAAATAACTGCGCAACTAAATCATTGGCTTAAACTACCTTATCAAATTATCGATCATATTGCTGGTGAGCGACCAGCCAATATGGAACGTCGGCCCTTTGTAGGACTTCATCCCTTGATGTCTTCTGTAGGTATACTTAACGGGGTGGGAACAAAGGGTTGTAGTTTAGCGCCTTATTTCGCCAAACAGCTTACCGATCATTTGGTATCGGGCACTCCTATACACCCACAAGCCGATGTACAACGTTTTCGGAAGATTTTAAGCCGCTAATTCGGTACAAAAAATTAATATTGCAGCTAATTAATAACCATAAATGGCGCAAATTCCTACCGCTACAAGCGACGCAACTGAAACTAATGAGATAGAAACGTTAAAAGCGGTTTCGATCAATACAGGCGAATTACGTTATAATATTCCCTTAAAGTTTCGCAAAATGGAGAATCTCCATATTGTATTTTGGTTGTTTAAAGATCTAAGCTGGTGTTTAAGTTTAAAATGGTTAGCGGGTGTAATGATTATTCCCACGCTCATTATTTCATTTATTATTGCTTGGAACACGCGTCATTTTGTATCTGAACTCTGTCATAACCTAGCCATCACCATCTGGATTATGGCCAATAGTTATTGGATGATTACCGAATTCCTACAAATCGATGATAAGCTTGTTTTTGGTACCCTTACTTATAAAAACCTGGCTATCATACCTTTTGTTATTGGCATCTTGATTCTTGGCTACTACTATATCTACTGGAAACCAAGGAATGCCAAAGAAGGAATTTAGGGTTTTACCACTCATCATACATACTTTACCATTCTTCGTTATGCCAGTTCCGCTTGAACCGAATAAGCTTTTTTAGCGGCCCAAACTCATACTATATTTACACCAGCAACGACAATAAAAGCCTCAGCGCTAACCACCATGAACTACATATTGGAATTTCTCTTTGCTCGTTTTCGCCAAAGAGTTAAGCCACCGGAAGTACAGAGCATCTAATAATTCCCCTGCTCTTATTCCATCACCATTACAACTCAACCATGAAACCAATTATATTGGTAATACTTGGCGCATTAGCCTTGTTATTACTGATCTGATGCCATGCATCATGTATGGGCTAAACAAATAAGCCCCACTCATCTTCAAAAGCATCTTTGTGAAATGTAGAAACCCACTGACGGAAGAGCTCTTTAAACTTAAAGAGCGCTTCCTCAATTACTTTCTTATGACTATCATCGGCCCAGCCCATTAAAACGGCAAAGCCAATTTGTTCCATCATTTGTTTACAGTTAATACGAATGGTAGCTGCATTCTCCATTTTCAACACGTACAAATCCATACTGATGGCCCCAATTATTTTGGGGGCAACGATCATTACATTTTCATAGATCAATGCCTTGGTAGAAGCAGGGTGACTTTCCTCTCCATCATCCGCTAAATTTTCTGCAAATGCTATTACTAATCCAAATACATCACGCCATTGTTTATACATGGCTTTAGCAATGGCTCGTGCTGGACCACGCCTCCACTCTTCGCCAGCATCATCCGGACCAACCTTATACCGGCTATCATCCCACTCAGGTAAAAAATTAAGGTCGTTTAAGTTCATATATTAAAGGTAACTTATTTTAATTCAAGCTTTAGAAAACGCGCGGTATGTGATTTTACTTGTTTCACCATTTCTTCGGGTGTGCCCTCGAAGAGAATTTGTCCGCCACCATCACCACCTTCCGGACCTAAATCAATAATATGATCGGCCATTTTCACCACATCTAAATTATGTTCAATCACCAACACAGAATTACCTCTGTCAACTAATTTATTCAATACATCTAACAGATGCTGAATATCTTGAAAATGCAGTCCCGTAGTGGGCTCATCTAAAATATAAAAAGTTTTACCTGTATCTTTCTTACCCAATTCTGTACCCAACTTCACCCGTTGTGCTTCACCGCCACTGAGTGTTACAGCCGATTGACCCAATGTAATATAACCTAAGCCCACATCCTGCAATACTTTTATTTTTCGGTAGAGATAATTTATAGGTTGAAAGAATTCGCAAGCTTCTTCCACCGTCATGTTTAACACATCACTTATTGATTTTCCTTTATAGCGAATCTCTAGTGTTTCTCGATTATATCTTTTGCCATTACACTTTTCACAGTTTACATATACATCGGGCAAAAAGTTCATTTCAATTACGCGCATACCGCCTCCTTCACAAACATCGCATCTACCCCCTTTTACATTAAATGAAAAACGACCAGCATTATACCCGCGAATCTTTGCTTCGGGTACAGACGCAAATAGGGTTCTAATTTCTGTAAAGAAACCACAATAGGTTGCCGGGTTACTTCTGGGTGTTCTACCAATAGGTGATTGATCAATTTCAATTACTTTATCAATATACTCTAGTCCTTTAACCGATTGAAAAGGCATGGGTGTAACCCTACTATTATAACAGTGTTTAGATAGAATAGGGTAAAGGGTTTCGTTTATTAGTGTTGATTTTCCACTACCACTTACCCCACTTACTACAACTAATTTCCCAAGTGGAAAACTAACAGTTACGTTTTGCAAATTATTACCCGATGCGCCTTTCAGTATAATTGATTTTCCATTTCCTCTTCTTCTTTCGGCAGGTACTGTAATTGCTTTTGTACCATTTAGGAATTGTGCTGTTTCAGAATTACTTTTTAATACCGCTGCTGGTGTTCCTGCTGAAACAATGTTACCGCCAAATTTTCCAGCTTTCGGACCAATATCAACCAAATGATCTGCTGCCAGCATGATATCCTTATCATGTTCCACTACTAAAACACTATTCCCAATATTCCGCAAATTTTGAAGCGCCACTATTAATTGTTGGTTATCACGTTGGTGCAAACCAATAGATGGCTCATCCAAAATATAAGTAATGCCTTGTAGTTGAGAACCAATTTGCGTTGCCAATCGAATACGTTGCGATTCGCCTCCACTAAGGCTTCTAGAAGGTCGGTTCAAAGAAAGATAGGTTAACCCAACATCTAATAAGAACTGAACACGTTCTCTTATTTCTTTCAAAATATCTTTTGCAATAATATTTTGTTTATCGCTTAGCTTTTTCTCTACCGTTTCAAACCAAGCAAATAATTTATCAAGATTCAAATTACTGAGTGTAGCAATATTTTCATTACCCACTTTAAACCAAAGACTTTCTTTTCTTAATCTTTGTCCATCACAAGTGGCACAAGTTTTTAGCTCCATAAATTTTTCCACCCACTCGCGCATACCTTCACTATTCACACCAGTGAACCATCTTTTGAGCATGGGAACAATGCCTTCAAACTCACCTTCATATGGTTTGAATACAGCACCTTCTTCAACATCGTCTAATTCTAATGATCCAGCTTCTGTAGTTCCGTATAATAAAATATTAAGTGCGGCTGGTGATAAATCTTTAATTGGTTTATCAAGTGCAATCTTATTTTTCTTCGCCAATACTTCCACACTTCTAAACATATAGGCATCGCGCTGTTCGCCCAAAGGCGCAATACCACCATCTTTTACAGAAACTGTTGCGTCTGGTATGATAGCTTTCATATCAATTGTATACACATTGCCTAACCCTTTACAAGTTGGGCACGCACCATAGGGTGAATTAAAAGAGAATGAATTGGGTGAAGGTTCTTCATAGCTGATGCCTGTATCTTCACACATTAATTGTTTGGAGAACTGCACCACTTTACCACTATCATTCACTAACATAAATAATAAGTCTTTGCCCATTTTCAAAGACTGCTGTACGCTTTGGCTTAGTCTCACTTTCATATCAGCCGTTACAGGTAAGCGATCTATCACCACTTCAATATCATGTATCTTGTAACGATCTACCTGCAATTTTGGTGTGATATCAATAATCTCTCCATCTACCCGCACTTTTACAAAACCTTTTTTTCGGATATCTTCAAAGAGTTCTCTGTAATGCCCTTTTCTTCCTCTGATCAATGGCGCGAGTAAAGTGATTTTTTTATTTTGGTATTTTTTAAAAATGCTATCTACAATTTCTTCCTCACTAAACTTCACCATTTTCTTACCCGTGTTATAACTATACGCTTCGCCAATACGTGCATATAATAAACGTAAGAAATCGTAGACCTCAGTTACTGTACCAACCGTAGATCGTGGATTTTTATTGGTTGTTTTTTGTTCAATAGAAATTACAGGTGATAAACCCGTAATTTTATCTACATCAGGCCGCTCCATATCCCCCAAGAATTGCCGGGCATAGGCACTAAAACTTTCCATATAGCGGCGTTGCCCTTCATTATAGATGGTATCAAAAGCCAAGGATGATTTTCCGCTACCGCTCACACCCGTAAAAACAACTAGCTTATTCTTGGGAATACTGATATCGATATTGCGCAAATTATGCTCTCGCGCTCCGTATACTTCGATGTATTCTTGGTTTGTAGTTTCTATTATACTTGTTGGTGCTTTTTTCTTCGCCATGGGGGTGTAAAGATAGAAGAAAGACGGTAGACCGTAGACAGTAGACCGTCTATCGTCTATGGTCTATAAAAATACTAGACTAATAATTTGGCGGTTTCAAAACTTGTTCTATATTTGCTCTAGTTCTTAGATATACTTATCCAGAAAGGCGGAGGGTTTTGGCCCTGTGAAGCCTTGGCAACCCATACTACTACTCAGTTGTATGAAGGTGCCAATTCCAATCCCGAGATATCGGGACAAGATAAGTCGGAGTAAAGCCATAAAAAATATTGAACCTCAGTATAGGCCCGTCCGACATATCGGATGGGCTTTTTTGTTTTTGGATGAGTTGATCTAGCTGTTTAACAATAAAATAATAAAACATGTCTGTCAACGCCACCCAACTCATTCACCAGATTCCGGTTGATCCGCTTACTGGTGCCATTTCAGTGCCCATTTATCAAACTTCTACTTTTGTACAAGATGCACCGGGGGTTAATAAGGGATACGATTATTCAAGAACGAATAATCCTACCCGTGAAACCCTAGAACAGCTAGTAGCCAAACTTGAAAATGGTTCAACGGGTATTGCATTTGGTAGCGGTTTAGCTGCTATTGATGCAGTTATTAAACTATTAAAAACAGGGGATGAAATTATAGCAGTAGATGATATTTATGGCGGTGCCTACAGATTATTTACCAACGTGTATGAAAAATTTGGTATTAAAGTGCATTATGTAGATTGTAGTGACCCAGAAAATATTTTCAATGCCATTACACCAAATACAAAATTAGTTTGGATTGAAACACCAACTAACCCCACTTTAAAAATTTCAGATATTAAGGCCATTGCTGCAGTAGCAAAGGCCAGTTCCTGTTTACTTTGCGTGGATAATACTTTTGCATCACCCGTACTCCAACAACCTCTTTCGTTGGGAGCTGATATTGTAATACATAGTGCTACTAAGTATTTGGGCGGACATAGCGATTTAATCGCCGGTATTGTTGTTACCAAAGAAAAGGAACTAGGTGCACAGATCAAGTATTATCAAAATGCTTGTGGTGCTGTACTAGCACCGTTTGATAGCTGGCTGGTAATACGTGGTATTGAAACTTTGCATTTGCGCATTAAACAACATTGTAACAGCGCACAAACCATCGCTGAATTTTTAGAACTACATCCAGCGATTGATAAAGTATATTATCCAGGTTTACCTTCCCACCCTAATCATACTATTGCAAAAAAACAAGCCAGTGGTTTTGGTGGAATTGTTTCTTTTACACTGAAAGAAGATACAGAAGAAGCAGCTCTCAACTTTGTACAACAAACACAATTATTTAAACTAGCGGAAAGCTTAGGAGGTATTAAGAGTTTAATTGCTCACCCCGCAAACATGACCCATAAATCTATCCCTACCGAAAAGAGAAGGGCAGCGGGTGTTGCAGACAGTTTATTACGATTATCAGTTGGGCTAGAGGAAGCCGAAGACCTTATTGCTGATTTATCGCAAGCACTAGATAATATTTTATCACAACAAGTATATAAAAATAAGTCAAAACAAGTAGCAACAATTTAAAAATGGAAACACATAAACAGTTAACAATCGGATTATTTGGTTTTGGTGTAGTGGGAGAAGGTTTATATAAAGTTCTACAACAAACACCCTCTTTAAAAGCAACCATCAAAAAAGTTTGTATTAAAAACCAGGATAAGAAAAGAAATGCGCCATCAGCACTCTTTACTTCAGATAGAAATGAGATTTTAAACGATACTAGCATTAATGTGGTAGTAGAAGTAATCGACGATTCCATTGCAGCTTTTGAAATAGTACAAACCGCGTTATTAAACGGCAAGTCGGTAGTAAGTGCAAGTAAAAAAATGTTAGCTGAAAATTTACCCGCCTTGTTAGAACTACAAGCAAAAACCCAACAGTCTTTATTATATGAATCTGCAGCTTGTGCATCTATTCCTGTTATAAGAAATTTAGAAGAGTATTATGATAATGATCTATTACACTCCATCAAAGCCATTGTGAATGGATCTACCAATTTTATCCTCACTAAAATGTTTGCTGATAAATTGAGCTTTACAGACGCCTTATTATTAGCGCAACAATTAGGATTTGCGGAGAGTAATCCCAAGCTAGATGTAGAAGGCTATGATGCAGTAAACAAATGGACGATCTTACTCAATCACGCTTATGGTATTGTAACTAACCCGGAGCGCATATTATTTACAGGCATTCAAGCTGTGCAGGCTTCTGATGCAGCCGTTGCCAAGGAAAAGGGGTACGATATAAAGCTGATTGCACAGGCAAAAAAACTGAAAAATGGGAAAGTGGCTGGTTTTGTATTTCCCCAGTTTATTCCATTAAGCGAGCCATTATCATTTGTAAAAAATGAGTATAATGGGGTTGTTATTGAAAGCGGTTTTGCAGATAAACAATTTTTCTATGGTAAAGGGGCTGGTAGTTTTCCCACCGCATCTGCGGTACTCAGTGATATTGCCGCCTTGCGTTATAATTATAAATACGAGTACAAAAAATTATTTCACCATCAACCACATGAGCTTACTAATAACTATTATTTAAAAGTATATGTAAGCTTCGACGATTGGAAATATATTCCAAGAGAAGAATTTGAGTGGATTGAAGAATGGCATGCGCAAGCGGCGCGAAAATATTTAATTGGCGTAATTCATTTCTCCAAATTAGCCACGCAGGGATGGTGGAAGGAGCATAATACTTCAATAATTCTTACCCCCGATCCTATCATTGATGACATTGACACTATACAAGTGAAGAAAAGAAGTTTAGCGTTAGCAGGGGTTAATTAGGGTTACGGGATTCGAGTTACGAGTTTCGGGTATATAAGGGAGCTCGTATCTCGTAACCCGTATCTCCTAACCAATGTCAAGATTTTCTTTGTATATACTTCGCAATTAATACTGAAACACAACCCACAATCATCCCTGCACCAACATCGAGGGGAAAATGTTGTGCTAAGTAAATGCGTGAATAGCCAGCGAATAGTGCACCAATAAAGCCTATGATTAACACAATAGTGCTATCAGTGAGTAAAATAAGCAATAAGAAAACGGAGAAAGCTGTGGTGGTATGTCCGGATGGAAAACTATTGGTTGTATGCACTTCAACACTTTGTACAGTATGTATTGCAGCTTTATCAATAATGGCACTATAAGGCCTTGGCTCATTAGGTATTATTACATATTTCCCCAAATTCACCAAGGCTGTTGAAATAATAATTAATGCAAAAAGTAATTTCCATTTTTTTCGATGATAAATAAGTACCCAAGCACCAATCGGCACCCAAATAATACCATCGCCTAAATAGGTAGCATATTTAAAAATAAAATCTCCAGCTACTCCGAGGTCTGTATTAAGCAATAAAAACAAATTATTCTTCCCAATAACTATACTCAATAGTATCAGTGTAACACCTGTTAGTAACGTTAATATCACTCCTATGGATAACTTAGTTTTTTCCATAACTTAAAGATCCTAATGACTAATGACTAAAACTCTTTACTACCGTCTAATCCCTCCACCGCCACTCTCCTGCTATCTGCAGCGGTTCTTTTAATTTGTTCTTGAGTAAGAAATCCTTAGTTTCTTCGTCTGTAAAATGTTTTGCTTTAATTTCTTTTGAATCAGCAACACCGTATAATAACATAGAAGCGAAGCGTACTGTATTTTTCATACCTTTTTCATCAACCAATTTAAAATCATCACAATCGGCATGGTAACAGGGGCCTGCATTATTGGGTAATCCACCGCCCATGGCACCACCTGTTGGAACACCATGCAACATAAACGGTTGGTGATCGCTATGTAAGCCAGCACCAGCGCGGAAGCTATTTTTGAAACCACTATCTAGGCGCTGGGCAATAGACCCTATCGCTTGAAATAGTTCTTTACTTTCTGCTGCTGTAGTGCTATACCCATTCGGATTGTTCGTCATATCGTAGTTAAACATATAACGTAACTGATCAATACTTTTATCTTTCACTGCGTAGTTCACATAGGCTTTAGAGCCCAGTAGTCCTTCTTCTTCGCCCATAAACAAAATAAACTCAACAGTACGTTCAGGTTGTAATTTGAGCGCTTTAAACGTACGTGCCATATCTATTACAGAAAAGGAGCCAATCCCATTATCAATAGCACCTGTTGCTAAATCCCAGCTATCGAGGTGGCCGCCAACTACTACTTTCTCTTGGGGCTGTGATTTTCCTTTGATAGTTGCAATCACATTTCTGGCTTTGATTAACCCTGAATTATTCGTCATGTTAATCGCCACATAATGTTTAGCAGTTGCTAGTTGTTCTTTTAATTTCATACCCTCTTCTTTACCAATACATACGGCAGGGATAGGAATTAGCTTACCAGTTACAGAAGCCGTACCCGTTAATAAAATGCCGCCATTTGCTGTATTAATAACCACAATTCCTTTTGCACCATGCTTAATGGCAATCGCCGTTTTTTCAGAGCGATGTAAACTTTGCGTACCTGGCTTCGATCCGGGTAATACGCCTAAATAAACCAATGCAATTTTATTTTTTGCTTTATCGGGGTTATTTATATAATCTTCTTCTAAGCCATTACCCATATCTACCAACTCTTCAGTGATATTTACTTTTACGGGAGAATGCGCTAAGGATACCGATTTATAGTTTTGTAAATTATTGGCATCTGTTCCAATTTTAACAGCCAATGTTCCCCTACTCCAACTTTCTACTTCAAAGGGTTGATAACGTACATCTTTATACCCGTAAGACTTTAATAAGTTGAATGCGAACTCTTCCGCTTTTTTCCCATTGGCTGAACCTGTAAGGCGATGGCCAATTGTTTCAGTCGCTGTTTTTAAGCTGCTATAAGCTTTTGAATTCGTTTGCACTTCGTCATTAATCTTTTTAAAGACATCATTCCATTCAGGTTTTGCTTGAGAGAAAGCATTATAGCCTATTAGCAGAAAGAGTACTAAACTGATTGTATTTTTCATGCCTATGATTTAGGGTTTGAAAATACAACTTAAGTTCATACATAAGTTCTAAAAGTGAGATTGATTCTAGGCTCAGTTATTTTCAAAGACTTGGGCAAACTATGTAACCAATTTTGCTGGGTATTATCGAGCATCAGTAATAAGCTTCCATTTTCTAAAAGAATATCCACTTTTTCTTTTGTTTGTTTGTGTTTGAATGAGAATTTACGGGTGGCGCCGAGGCTCAAAGAGCCGATGGCGCCATAGCGTTTCATTTCTGGCTCATCATCGGCATGCCAACCCATGCCCTCTTTACCACTATGGTATAAATTTAGTAAGCAACTATTAAAACTACAATTCGCGGCCAACTCAATTTTATCTTTTATCTCTTTGAGTACAGGGTTCCATGACAATGCATAGCGCGTAATTTTTGAATAAGTATACCCAAATGCCTCATCACCATACCAAGCCGACTTTCTATCTGTAATTATCTTCTTTCCAAACATCATTACTTCATCTTGCTTCCAAGCACAGGTTTCTACAAGGGAATTAAAATACTCTTTCGCTTCTTTAGGCTGAAATAAGTTAGAATGATAAACGACATTACCATCATAAGGCAATAAATTCATAGTACAATTTACAGCTATTTCCAACCGCCGCCCAAAGCCTTAAAAATGTTGACCTGCGCATTCAATTGTTTTTGCTTTATTTCCATTAAATCCATTTTTGCCTCTAAAGCCTCTCGTTGTGTTAACAAAACTTCGGTATAATCTGCCCTGGCAGATTTAAAGAGACTATTAGAAATTTCTATAGAATTACCCAATATATCTACTTGGTTTTTCTTTGTAGCAAAACTTTCATTATAATTTTTATTAGCTGCCAACTGATTAGTTACTTCCAGGAAAGCATTCAAAACAGTTTGCTCATAAGCATACACTGCCTGAATTTGCCTTTCATTGGCGTTGTAATAAGTTGCTTTTATGGCTCTTTTATTAATTAAAGGACCCACAATATCACCCAATACATTAAATGCTAGCGATTGCGGATTAATTAGATAAGCAGGGTTAAAAGCGTTTAAGCCAACACCTGCACGCAAAGTTAGGTTCGGATAAAAATTAGCCCTAGCTACGGCTATATCTAGTTTTAAAGCTTGCAGATTATTTTCGGCCCTACGAATATCTGGTCTGTTACTTATTAGTTGAGCCGGTACACCAGCTGCCATATTCATCAATTGAATATTATTTATATCTCCGCTATTTCGTTTAATAGGTTGAGGATACCTCGCTACCAAAAAATTAATTCTAAACTTCAGATTCTCTGTATTTAACAACTGACCAATAAAACGATTTACTGCTAACTGGTTTACTTTGGCAGCATCTTTTTGTTGTTTTACCATCTCTAAGGCATCTTTTTGTATGGTAATATTTTGAGCTACAATTTGTAATTCATTGTCAAGTACAACTAATTCATAGTAAGCATTAGCAATTTCTGCTACCAAGTTGGTTACTAAAAAATTCTTTCCATCCACACTTGCTAGGTATCGTTTTACCGCTGCATCTTTAGCGTTATGTAGTTTATGCCAAATATCAATTTCCCAAGAGAACCTGGCCATGGCTGTTTGATTACCAATATATTTAGGTAATGGATCAGGTCTGGTTTTAGCATCTTCTTCCGAAATGCCATCCCATGTATATTTACCCGACTTTTCTACGCCTAAACCAGCTCCTAAAAAGCCAAATGGTAAGTACTCGCCTTTTCTAGAAAGTATTTCATTTTTACTAATCTGAATTTCGCGAAGCATTATATTCAACTCCTGGTTATTTTTT
>JBDKJW010000019.1:0-19979 GCA_039796395.1 Bacteroidota bacterium | reverse complement strand
TGCTTTCGGCAATTTGATAGCTTTCCTTTATTTTTGCGCCTAATGGTCTCGTAGTATAATGGATAGTATAAGAGTTTCCGAAGCTCCAGATCCTGGTTCGATTCCAGGCGAGACCACCAACATGTTATAAGCCTTTACTTCCCAAATACCCCAATATTTGAGCTGAAAATTTTAACGGCAATAGCTAGGAGAATAACGCCAAAGAATTTTCGAACAGCAAGTAACCCCGAATCACCCAGTACTCTTTTAATTAAATCAAGTGATTGTAACGTAATATATACAATGATTAAATTGATAAGAATTCCCGCTAGTATATATCCTTCTTGGTAGTTAGCCTTCAGCGACATGATTGTTGTTAATGTACCACTACCTGCTATTATGGGGAATGCAATAGGAACTACTGTACCGGATTTTGCATTGTTATCACCTTTAAATATCTCATGACCTAGAACCATTTCTAATCCTAGTAAAAATATCACTACAGAACCGCCTACTGCAAAAGAGCGAACATCCAAGCCTAAGATTTTTAAAAATGATCTTCCTCCAAAAAGGAATAATATCATTAAACCGCCAGAGATTAATGTAGCCTGAATAGAACGGAGGCCGCCCATTTTTTCTTTGATTGAAATAATAATAGGTACTGAGCCAACAATATCAATTACGGCGAAAAGTGTGAATGTTACCGTTATTAGTTGGTCGAAATCAATACCCATACAAGTAATTTTTTACAAAGGTACAATCTTAATAATAAGGTCGATGCCATTCTTTCCCCTGCCGAGATACGTTGTACAACATTTCATGTGTTGGTGATGATTTGCTATTATCAATTTTTACCACACAACCATAATGCAATGTAAATACATCAAAGGATTCTTTAAGTGGGGTATGGGTGATATAGGCTAAAATGCTACGTAATACGCCGCCATGAGCCACAATTACAGCTGGTTCATCTAAAGTTTCGATCATATTATACCTAGCAACTACGCGATTATATAGTTCAACATAGTTTTCTCCATTCGGTACAGTTACGTTTACAAAATCATCCATCCAAGGCTGTATTTCATTTTTGGGGATATCATTCCACTTTTGCATCTCCCAATCACCACAATTGAGTTCCATTAGATCATCATGAAATTGAATAACTTGATCTTTAAATAATGCTTTCGCAAGCTTTGCGCAACGTTGGAGCGGGCTACAAAATATATGTTTGATAGGAGTAGGTAAGTAAGCAGCTGTTAAGCGAACTTCTTCTGCAAAACTATCCGTCACATCAAGGTCTGTTTGTCCGTAACAAATACCTTTCTCCACTAAAGGTGTAGTATGCCTTATTAAATAGATTTCCATAATAATAAATAACCGAAGTAAAATCCAATCTCACAAATTTGTTGCGTGGCACCTAAACAATCGCCCGTATATCCGCCAATCCATTTTTTAAAAAACTTTACTGCTATATAGCGTAATATAAAGACAGGTGTAATGAGTATACATAGCATAAATGGTATTTTGAATACTATGTCAGTATTTTCGAATGATGAGGCGGGTAATACAATAAATATAAGTGTAGTAAGGGGTATAGCAGCTCCGATGGTAGCTATAATAATTTCAACTGTTGTTAAACGTTCATTGGCTAAGGGCTTGCTTTTACTTAAGTCTATATCTTGTACATAGGTTAATTGTTGCATTACCGATACTGCCATTAATCTGCTACATGCATGCGCTGTAATCAATAATACAAAAATATTTTTAGTTGGTACAGCTATTGCTATATCAAAGAGTAGCAAAAATTTTAAACCAAGTGAAGCAACTAATCCGATTACGCCATAGGTACCCAATCTACTATCTTTCATAATAGTAAGAATTCTTTCTTTGCTCCAACCACCACCAAAAGCATCGAAACAGTCGGCTAAGCCATCTTCATGAAATGCACCAGTTATTATAAGGGTTGAAATCATTGATAAGAGCACAGATAGTGCGGGTGAAAAAAAATAGTGTGAAATAGAATAAACAGTAGCTGCACTGATACCAATCAATATACCTACCCACGAAAAATAACGAGCGGCGCCTTGTAGTAAAGCAGGGGAGTGTGGTAAGTTTTTGGGTACAGGTATTCTTGTTAAAAACATGATAGCTGTTAACAACAAATGGTACTGATATCGTATACGTACTATCATATATTGGTTACCGAAGCCGATTCAAAAGAAGCCATATGATTTAAAAAGGCAACTGATGATCTAATTAAAGGAATTGCCAAAGCGGCACCCGTTCCTTCGCCTAATCGTAATCCTAAGTTTAGCAAGGGTTTGGCTTTTAAAAATTCAAGCATTTGTGTATGCCCCTTTTCCCCACTACTATGCGCAAAAATACAATTACTAAGAATAGATGGCGATATTTGGTAAGCTATCATTAAAGCGGCAGTAGCAATAAAACCATCAACTACAATTACCATATTTTTTTCTGCAGCAGCTAAATAAGCACCGGTCATCATGGCAATTTCAAATCCGCCGATACAGCTCAATAAGCTAATAGGATTTGAGCCAAGATGCTGTAAAGCATGTTTCGCAAAAACCTGTTCTAGTGTTTTAATTTTTACCGCTAATTGAATATCATTTACACCGGTACCCCTTCCTGTAGCATCTGTAACTGGTAAGCCGGTAATAGCGCTTAATATTAATGCGGCAGATGAAGTATTTCCAATTCCCATTTCTCCAAAACCAATCGTGTTGCATCCAGAAGTGTATACATCGTATACAATTTGCTTACCCTTTGCTATACAAAGATGTACCTGATCTTCAGTCATGGCAAACTCATCAACATAATTAGCGGTGCCTGCGCCTTGTTTTGCATCTATAAATAGTGGGTGTTTGTTGTAGGTAGTTAAATCAGCATTCACCCCAGCGTCTACAACCCATAAACTAATATCATGGAGTTTTGTAAATACATTAATGGCGGCGCCCCCATCAATAAAATTCTGAACCATTTGTGCTGTTACAGCTTGGGGGTAAGGGTTTACTAAACCACTAAGTGCAATACCATGATCTGCTGCAAAAACCACAATCGTTGGCTTCTCAATACTTGGGGTATTGGATTGCTGGATACAACCAATAAGCCAGGCAATTTTTTCCAATTCACCAAGTGCCCCTAGGGGTTTGGTTTTTGTATCAATTATTTGTTGTAAACGCGTGGGTGAAAAACTGTTCATATTACCAATTAAAAGTGAATCCTCCGGTACATAAAAATGGGATGCTATTAAAACCACGAATATCAAAAAACTGTTTTCCTGTTATATTTTGCGCATCTGCAAAAATGCGGAATCGGTTACTGATAGTATAGGCAGCATAGGCATTTAATAAGAAATATTCAGGCAGCGCAATATCTGCACGTTTATAACCACCCACATCAAATCTACTGCTCACATATTTAGCTGATATAGATCCGGTGAATTTGTTATGTGTGTAATCAAGCATGATATTCATATTAATACCAGGGCGCCTTAACCCATGCGAGTAAGCCGTGTCTTTAAAACTCACGCGACTTTGTGTTGAATCGGTTAAACTTAAAAAAGTGAAATTAGTGCGAACTGAAAAAGATGGGCTTAGTTTAAGCGCTGCTTCATATTCAACACCTACGGCGGTTTGTTTTACAAAATTGAAGTACCTAAACCGGATATAATCATAATCAATACCATCACGTATAGTACGATGGAAAACGACTATTCTGTTCGAAAAATTAGTTTGCTTATACGCAATACCCGCTTCAATGGTAGTGCTTCTTTCAGGCGCTAAAGTTGCTCTTCCACTGAACTGATCGTAGAGTTGAAAAAGAGAAGGTGTTTTGAATGCAGTAGCAATACTTCCAAAAATTCTTGTGTTTTCATTTGCTTGAAAAGAAGGATTAAAAGTGAAAGTATAATTCGTGCCATACTGAGAATGGTTGTTATATCTAATACCTAAATCAGTAGCAAATCCTTTTTTTGTATCAAATAACAGAGAGCTATATAAAGATGTTTGTGAAACACTCGTGTCTCTGAATCCACTGCTATAGGGGCCGAAGCTACTTACAGCGTTGAACTGATTATTCATGCTTGCATACCGATATTCAGCTCCTTGTAGCAAACTAAGTGTATTACTAAGTTTGATATTTGCATACAACTCAACAAACTGTGTTTTTGAAAAATAGATATTACGTTGAAAATAATTAAATACAGCTTTATCGGTACTGTCACGTTCAAAAGCTCTATTAGTTTGACTAAACTGGTAATTACCTGTAATACTAAAATGGGTTTTCTTAAATATAAATCCCCCTCCTGTATTCAACATATTATTATTAACCGTATAATACTTATCATCTGCAAAAACACCTGCATCTATGGCAGCTTTGTATTGATTATACATTACAAATCCTTTTACCAATAATTGATTTGTTAGTTGATACTGTACACTTGCATTACTACTATTTCCTTTATACCCATCTTTATCAAAGCCTTTGTTTCCGGTGCTATCATAGGCAGTACTAAATCCGTCGGTTGTTAAATGGGCATAACGTGCCGTATAACTTAGTTTATTTTTTTTGCCGTAAAGCTGAAGGTTATTTTTAAAAGTAGCTAAGTTACCAGCAGTAGAAGTAAATTTGATATTTACTGGTTTACTAATATCTTGTTTGGTAGTGATAATATTAATAACGCCGGCTACCGCATCGCTGCCATAGATGGTACTCTGCGCGCCTCTACATACTTCAATTCTTTCAACATCATTAATGCTAAATAAATTCAAGTCGAATTCATTATTAATTTGAGAAGGATCATTCACGGGAATACCATCTAATAGTATAAGGGTTCTACCCGAAGCTGCCCCTCGCATAAAAACAGATTGATTAGTGCCTGCATTGTTCAACGCACCTGCAATTGTAATACCAGCTGTTTCATTCAATACTTGTGCAACTGTTCTACCAGCTTGCTTTTCTAATTGGTCTTTTCCGATAACGGTAATTACTTTTCCGGTACTAGCTTGCTTTTGTAGCTGTTTATTAGCTGTTACTGTTACTTCATCGAGTACTTGTAAAGTACTGTCTTTTTGTGCTTGCAAATAACTACTTGCAAACAGGGTTAATAAGAGCGTTAATTTTTTGCTCATTGTTGTTGTTTTAAAGATTGAACAATGAGCTCTCAGGAAAATAAATGGTCATATAAACGGCTGTGGCCTGCAGCTATTTACATTACATGCTTTTCACCCGAAAGCCTTGAAATGATTGTTTGTATGCGGCAGGTCTTCTGGCTTCCCGCACTTTGAGTTTCCTTCCCATTACGCCAAAGCGAACAGTGGATGCAGTTGCTCAAAGCTGTTGATAACAGCGGGTTTACAGCTACGGGGATAGCGCCGGAATTAAACCGAACTTCCCTTTTAATCCGCCGGCGGCGGAACCGTACACATCGCAAATGTAGGGTATTTATGGTCTACGGTCTACGGTCTATGGTCTTATTTCCTATATTCATCTCATGAAAGGCAACCAAAAATTAAACCTCTTTAGTTTTACCATGATTGTGGTGGGGTTAGTAATAGGCATGGGTATTTTTAGATCCGCAGCCACAAGTGCGCAGAATGCGATCGACCCATCTGTATATTTCACTGCATGGATATTGGGCGGTTTTATTGCTTTATGTGGCGCATTAACCTACGCAGAAATTGGGAGTAGGTATCCAGTTACTGGTGGCTATTACAAAGTTTTCTCTTATGCGTATCACCCTAGTATTGCTTTCGCAATTAACTGTATTATCCTTATTAGTAACGCAGCCAGTTTAAGTGGGGTTGCACTTATTGGTAGTGGCTATATTACTAAATTATTTCCTGGGGTTATCTGGACGGATATTGATAAAGCACTCATCAGTTGTGTAGCTATTATAATTTTTTATGCTATTAATTTGAAGGGTTTGCGCATGAGTTCAAAAGCCCAAAATATTTTAATGGTGGTAAAAATTGGGATGATAGTAGTGCTTATCCTAGCTCTATTTTTTCCATATGCTTCTCCTGCTGAAACAGTTGCTACTACTGTTACAACGCCTTCAATGGGGTGGCTACAAAGCCTTGGTGTAAGCCTCATTGCCGTTTCATTTACATATGGCGGCTATCAACAAACCATCAACTTCGGAAATGAAGTAGATCAACCAGCTAAAAATATTCCGAAAGGTATTTTTTTGGGTATAGGGATTATCATAAGTCTGTATTTACTCGTGAATTTTAGTTATTACGCAATTATTGGTTTTGATCAAATGAAAGGTGAGCGTGAAATAGCTTATGTAGTAATAGATAAAGTGTTTGGCGCCCAGGGCGCTATCGTTTTTTCTTTCTTTTTATTTTTTGGGGTATTGGCTTATGTAAATGCTTTGTTGATGAGTAATCCAAGGGTCATGTATGCGATGAGTGATGAAGGAACCCTCCCCAAGATATTTGGCAAACAAAATGAGCAAAATGGTGTGTTAACTGTTTCATTAACTGTTTTTGCAGCGCTTTGTATAGTCATTCTTTTTTTCGCCCAAACCTTTGAGAAAATATTAAACTTTACCATTTTCTTAGACTGCTTTGGAATGGTTGCTTCTAGTGCCACTATATTTATCTTGAGAAAACGAACCCGCGATTTAGATGGTAAGGGTATCTATAAAATGAAGCTCTATCCTCTCTTTCCTGTATTATTTATACTTACTTATCTTTTTGTGGGTGTGAGCATTGCCATTCAAACACCTGGCACAGCGCTTACAGGAATAGTAGTGTTAGCGGCATTTATGGGTCTTTATTTCGTTACAAAAAGACCAAAAAAACCTACAAATAACCTTTCATAATTGTAAAAACCCTGTTGCTTACCCTTCCTTTCCGTCTGTCTAAATTTTAAACAGAACTACTGAATTCCGCTATTTTTGTATAATGAAGCGAATTTTATTACCGTTTGTGGCTGTGATCGCATCCTTTGTAGGCTTGTTTGCGCAAGATGCAGGAGATAAATGGAGTTTGCAGCGTTGCATAGACTATGCAGCAAAAAATAATATATCGGTTAAGCAGGCCGATGTTCAAGCAAGGTTATCGAAGTTAGAAGTGGAGCGTGCTAAATTGGCGCAATACCCAAATCTAAGTTTTAGTACAAATGTGGGTACCCAATATGGTAGATCTATCGATCCTACTACAAACCAGTTTACCTCCTCTCAATTGCTATTTCAAAACTTGAGTATGAATACGGGTGTAAACGTATTTAGTTGGGGGGCATTGCAGGCCGATAAAAAAATAGCCGCTTTTAATGCCAATGCAGCGTTAACGGATGTTGAGCGAATTATTAATGATGTTTCTATAAATATTGCTACTTTTTATTTACAGGTAGTTGCTACCAAACAACAAATTGAGATTGCTGAAGTGCAAATTTCTCAAACCAAAACACAGCTTGGTTTTACACGAAAAAGAGTAGATGCAGGCGCATTACCCGAGCTGAATGCCGCTGAAATTGAAGCCCAATTAGCGCGTGATACCACAACACTAGTAAATGCACAAGCAAGCTACGCACAAGCATTAATACAGTTAAAAGCTGCTATTAATTTAGATATGGCAACTCCTTTTGAAATAGAAATACCACCGGTAGATAAAATTCCATTGGAACCGCTCGCTGAATTGGAGCCAGCTATGTTATATCAATTGGCATTGAGTAATCAACCGGCACAAAAAGCAGCAGCATTAAGATTGAAGTCGGCAGAGGAATCTGTGAAGAGAGCTAAAGCTGCATTTTATCCGAGCCTAACTGCATTCGGTGGCTTGGCTTCTAACTTTGCAAATCCAAGTTCATCTATTACAGGAGCAACTATTGTAGGTTCTAAACCCACAACTAATTTTGTAACGGTAGGTGGTACCAATTATCTTGTTTTTCAACCTGATGTTCAATTTACAACGAGTAAGAAATCTTTCTTTGAACAATGGAAGGGTTGGGGCCCACAACTTGATCAAAACTTCCGCCAAAATATTGGTGTACAATTGCAGGTACCCATTTTTAATAACGGATCTGCGCGTTTAGGGTATGAACGTTCTAAACTAAATCAAAAAAATGCAGAAATTACCCGTCAGCAAGTTGATGTTGCATTACAACAAAATATCTATCAGTCATATACGAATGCAAAAGCAGCGATGTTGCGTTATAACGCAAGCAATAAAAGTGTAGAAGCCTCTCAAAAAGCCTATGACTTTGCAGCGAAAAGATATGAAGCAGGATTATCAAATACGCTCGACTTAATAACCAATCAAAATAATTTATTAAGAACAAAACTCGATCGATTAAATAATCAATTCGATTATATTTTTAGAATTAAATTATTAGAGTTCTATAAAGGACAAGGAATCAAATTATAAAGCTAACCAGCGCATAAAAAGTAAAACAATTGTATGAGTAAAAAATTGATATGGATCGGCGGGATACTAGTAGTATTGATCATTGCCCTTGTTGGATTAAAAAAATCGGGTGTTATCGGAAAAGAAGAAGGCATTGAGGTATCTGTTGAAAAGGTTCAGCGAAGAACAATTACAGAAACCGTTAATGCCAGTGGTAAAATTTATCCTGAAGTAGAAGTTAAGATTAGTCCGGATGTAAGCGGTGAAATCGTTGAACTCACTGTTGCTGAAGGCGATAGTGTACGTAAAGGACAAGTATTAGCGCGTATTTATGCCGATATCTTGAACTCACAAAGAGATCAGGTAGCAGCCGGTGTAAGTCAGCAAAAAGCACAAGTATCAAATTCTACTGCTCAGTTGGGTGCTTTAAAAGCAACACTTGATCAAACAGAAACACAGTATAATCGTCAGAAAAAATTATTTGATGAGAAAGTAATCAGCCGTTTAGAATTTGAGCAAGCAGAGCAGGCTTATCGCGCAGCTAAAGCAAATTATACAGCCGCTACAGAAGGCATTAAAAGTGCACAAGCTGCTGTTACCAGTGTACAAGCACAATTAAACAGAGCGGATAAGGATATTAGCAGAACGGTGATCGTTTCTCCGATGGATGGCATCATCAGTTTAATGGCTATTAAAAAAGGAGAGCGCGTGGCAGGTAATAGCTTTAATGTGGGTACAGAAATGATGCGTGTGGCAGATATGCGTAGCATTGAAGTTCGGGTAGATGTGGGTGAAAATGATATTCCAAAAGTGAAGTTGGGTGATACAGCGATTGTAGAAGTGGATGCATATACCAATCGTAAATTTAAGGGGTTGGTATATAAAATTGCCAATCCAACAACAAGTTCTGCTTTATCAAGCGGTAGCTCAACTACCGAGGTAACAAATTACAAAGTGCATATTCGTTTATTACCCGATAGTTATAAAGACCTTATAATGAAGGGTAAGAGCTTCCCTTTCCGTCCGGGTATGACGGCTAGTGCAGATATCCAAACAAAAAGCCATGTAAATGTGCTTTCGGTTCCTTTGAATGCAGTAACTACCAGAGAGCCAAACGATACTACAAAAGCAGCTAGCAAAGACGATAAAAAAGAAAAGAAAGACGATGCAGCAGCTACGGCCGATGCCCCTAAATCGGTAAGTGCTGGTGATGATTTACAAGAAGTGGTATTTATCCTACAAAAGGATAATAAGGTTAAACAAGTAAAAGTAAAAACGGCTATTCAAGATTTGAATAATATCGAAATCCTAGAAGGACTGAAAGAGGGTGATGAAATAATTACTGGGCCATATACAACGGTAAGTAAAACATTGAAAGATGGCATGTTGGTAAAGAAAACTGAGAAAGACAAGCTATTTGAAGATAAGAAGAAGAATTGAGGAAAGACCGTAGACCGTGGACGATAGACCATAATATAAATACTGCAATAGTATCGTCTACGGTCAATCGTCTGTCGTCTAGGTTAAAAGCGGCGGCTAAGGGCTAAGGCCGCCGCTTTTAACCTATCTTTGCTCCATGCAGTTTGGAATTATTGGCAGCGGAAGCTGGGCTACCGCATTGGCGAAAATATTAACCGATAATGGCAATACAATACATTGGTGGGTACGCAGTACCGATAGTATTCAGTATTTAAAAAAACGCCGACATAACCCGCACTATCTTAGCGGTGCCTATTTTAATACAGCACAATTAACCTTAAACGATCATTTAGCTGAAGTGGTAGCAGCAGCAGATGTTTTAGTAATAGCTGTTCCATCAGCCTATGTAGAAGAAACTATTATTTCAGTTGATGCACAACTATGGAAGGGTAAAAAAATCATGTCTGCTGTAAAGGGCATACTACCCACATCAAATCAATTACTAAACGATTTTCTGGCTGATACCATTCAATTACAGGTGAGTGATTATTTTACCATTCTAGGGCCTTGTCATGCAGAAGAAGTAGCATCAGAAAAACTATCTTATCTCACCTTCTCAGGTCAGGAGCAGGAGCCTACTGTAAACCTAGCTGCTCACTTCAAAACAGACTATATAAATACTATTGTAAATACAGATATTATTGGGGCACAATATGCGGCGGTACTTAAAAATATTTATGCATTGGGGGCTGGTATTGCGCACGGATTGGAATATGGCGATAATTTTCAAAGTGTATATATCGCAGCAGCGGCCGATGAAATGGTAGGTTTTCTGAAGAAAATTAGTGAAGACAAGAAAAGCCATATGCCCCAAACGCTGAATTATGCAGCCTCTGTTTATTTAGGTGATTTATTAGTAACCTGTTATTCACTATACAGTCGTAATAGAACTTTTGGAAACATGTTGGGCAAAGGCTATTCTGTAAAAGCGGCTCAATTAGAATTGAATATGGTAGCCGAGGGCTATAATGCCAGTAAATGTATACATACGATCAATCAACAAATAAAAGCTGCTATGCCTATCGCAGCCACCGTTTACCAGATTCTTTGGGAACATATACCTCCAGCAGAGGGGTTTGCTGCTATAGAAAAAGTACTCAAATAACCTATGTTATATTTTTTATTTAAATTTTAATGAATTCGCTTAACAAAATCAGGCGGAGATTGTTATATTCAAAAAAAAACTGTGCCAGGTAGCATCATCAGAAAGTATCGCGAATCGCGCAATTACACTCAAGATTATGTAGCAAAACAAATGGGTATTTCTCAAAACGCTTATAGCAAAATTGAGAACAACTACACACAACTTACTGTTAAACACGTTAAGGAATTATCTAAGATATTAGAGATATCTGTGCTAGCGTTATTGAAGGATGAATTTGAAATACATAAACCTAATCAGATTCAGATCGAAAGTGTAGATAGAGATAGTATTTTAGGTATGATGGAAAGGGTTGCCGCTAAGCTAAAGTCGAAACACCCAACCAAACATGAATTTTATCCGGTTATAATGGCCATATTACAAACGGTAGATACTACCGTAGAAAGTGTTCATTAACCTATAAAAAAAGATCTGCAGCGATTCCATCGGCTAAAAATTTTCCTTCTTCAGTTAAAATCAAGATATCGGCTTCTTTGCTAATCAATTTACCATGAATAGCTTTTTGAGCACTTCTTAAAACCCGATTTACAGAATCCTCACCTAACTGTGAACGAATCTTATCTAAATGTATCCCTTCGATAGTTCGTAGTGCAGTCATGATATACTCATTAACCTGCTGTACTTCTGTTAGTACTTCTTCCTCATAAATTGGTAAATCATTTTTTATGCCTTGTATATACATTGCATTATTGCTGATATTCCAGCTACGTTTTTTGCCATCAAATGAATGTGCTGAAGGGCCAATGCCTAAATAAGGTACGCTCTTCCAATAATTGGTATTATGCTTGCTATAAAAACCTGGTTTTGCCAAATTTGAAATTTCATAATGGGTATACCCGTTTTTTGAGGCCCAATTGGATAGGATCGTAAAATGTTTTGCTTGCTTTTCGGGGTTTACATCAGCTATTTTTTCTTGTTGAATCTGTTTAGCTAAAGCTGTTTTAGGCTCAACCGTAAGTGCATAGGCAGATAAATGAGGAATATTTTTAGCAGCAACCAGGGCTAAATTTTCTTTCCACTGATCGTTGGTTAAAGTAACACTACCATATATCAAATCAATCGAAAAATTGGTGAAGCCAGCTTGGCTTACCCAATCTATACTTTGCAACGACTGTTGAGCGGTATGGGCCCGATTCATCCAATCTAAATCAGCCTGCTGAAAAGATTGTACACCCATACTCAATCTATTAATACCAGCTGCTAGCCAGTTTTCAAGCTGTAACTGATGTATATCGTCGGGGTTTACTTCAAAGCTTATTTCTGCATCTTTAGCAATAGAAAAATTATCCCGAATCCTAGCTAATATTTGTTGAAGCGCCTTCATGGGTAATAAGGAAGGGGTGCCGCCACCAAAATAAATGGTTGAAATAATCGCTTTATCCAAGAACGTTTTTTGCTGATCCAATTCCCTACAAATAGCTGCTACCATATCATTCATCGTATTTGTTTGGGTAGAAAAATGGAAATCACAATAGTGGCATGCTTTTCTACAAAAAGGAATATGTATATATATGCCTGCCATTTTAATACTTTTGCGTTATGCAATTTTTGAGGACGCTTGCCATACGATTATGTTTGATTTTATTACCCGGCACATTAATTGCTCAGATTGATAGTGCTGCAAGAGCCGATTCAGCATATAAACAAATACAAATCACTGATTCTGCTATTTCACGCAAGATAACAGATAGCCTCGACATGCTGAGGATTGATAGCCTGCGAAGCGACTCTATAGCCAAGGCGAGACTTTTATTTGCCCAACCAGCAAAAGATACATCCGGCTATGGTAAGTATATGTATCACCCTTATTTACCCTTATTTGCATCGCCTGTTTATCAAATAGTTAGCTACTATGAGGGGAAAACAAAGGATCAACTTTTTTATGTAGTGCTAATTTTAGTGTTCTTGTTGGCATTTATTAAAATTGTTTTCCCTAAATATTTTAGAAATCTATTTCTTCTTTTTTTCCAAACCTCTTTAAGGCAAAAACAAACCAGAGAGCAATTATTGCAAAACGGGTTAGCTTCCTTACTCATTAATTTATTTTTTGTGCTAAGTGCAGCTATGTTTCTGGCATTGCTAACCCAATATTATGGCTGGTCGGCTCTTGTATTTGAAGAACTTTTTGGCTATATCGCAGCTTTGATTTTGGTTGTATATTTTGGTAAGTACCTGTTTATTTCGTTTGCAGGTTGGGTATTTAACAATAAAGAAGCAGCCTCAGGGTATATATTTTTAGTTGCAATCGTCAATAGAATTATGGGTGTAATGCTACTACCGCTGGTGGTTTTATTCGCATTTGCCAACGCTACAGCACTCCCAATAATTGTTACTACCGGTATTGTAGTCATTTGTTTATTGTTTTTATATAGGTACCTAATTTCCTTTGGATCTCTCAGAAACGATTTAAAGCTCAATGTCTTTCATTTTTTCCTATACCTTTGTGCAGTTGAAATAACACCTATTGTATTGCTTTACAAGCTATTGGTGAATTATATCGGCTAACGTACATTTGCAAAATATACTGACACCAGCATGAGTATGAACGGGGCAAAGCAAGCATCAAACACCAAAACAAAGAAGCGAATACTGGTTTCCCAACCTAGGCCTGAGAGTGAAAAATCTCCCTATTTCGATTTAGAGAGAAAATACTCGGTGGAACTAGTTTTTCACCCCTTTATTGTTTTGGAGGGGATACCTGCACGAGAGTTTCGTAAACAAAAGATAGATATCAGCTATTATTCAGCGGTTATCTTTACCAGCAGAAACGCTATTGATCACTTTTTTCGGATGAGCGAGGAAATGAAGATCAGTATTGGTCAGGATACCAAATACTTCTGTATTACTGAAGCCGTAGCACTTTATCTTCAAAAGTTTATTTTATACCGTAAGCGTAAAGTGTTTTATGGTGCGGATGGCACTAATAAAAGCCTATTTGATGTAATTAATAAGCATAAAGAGTCGGAGAAGTTTTTATATGTGTGCAGTGAAAATCAGCAGGATAATGAGATTGTAAGCTGGTTGAAAAATAATAAGTGTGAGTTTACCCTTGGGTTTATGTACCGTACTATTAGTAATGATATTAAACCTGTTTTCGATAATAAGGATTATCAAGTAATCTGTTTCTTCACACCTAGCGGGGTTAAGAGTTTGCTTGATAATTATCCTGCATTCAAACAAAATGGAACGGTAATGGGCGCTTTTGGCAGTAATACTTCCCGAGCTGTTGAAGAAGCGGGTTTTTCTTTGGAAATTAAAGTACCAAGCCCTAAACAGCCTAGTATGGTTGCTGCATTAGATCAATTTTTGGCAAGCACACTAAAACCCGTAAAAAAATAATATCAATAAACTAGCAACGGCAACAAGCCCCTATTTATTACAACACGCCCATAATCCGGTAAACTGGTTTCCCTGGGGTGAGGAGGCATTACTAGAAGCAAAAACAAGCGATAAACCCATTTTAGTGAGTATTGGTTATGCCGCCTGCCATTGGTGTCATGTAATGGAGCGCGAAAGTTTTGAGGATGAAGCTACTGCTGCTATTATGAATGAACACTTCATCAATATAAAGATTGATCGGGAGGAGCGCCCCGATTTAGATCATATTTATATGGATGCTGTGCAGGCCATAACAGGTAGCGGTGGATGGCCTTTGAATGTATTTCTAACACCCGATCTGGCCCCTTTTTATGGAGGCACTTATTTTCCGCCCGTTAGGGCGCATAATCGTCCGTCTTGGCAAGAAGTACTCTTGGGCATAAGCAAAGCGTACAGGGAGAAAAAAGAAGATATAGTTGCACAAGCAGCACAGCTTACAGAGCACTTGCATAAATCGAATGCTTTTGGATTGGTAACACCTACAACTGAAGTAATAACGCAATTCTTTTCTCCTTCAACCCTAGAAAAAATAGCAGAAAAAATACTTGCACAAGCAGATACCCAAAAAGGAGGATTCGGAAATGCCCCTAAGTTTCCGCAAACATTTTCTATTCGTTATTTATTACGACATTATTATGCTACTAACCATGCAACGGCCTTATCACAAGCTTTGCTGAGCTTGGATAAAATGATGTTGGGCGGAATATATGATCATGTAGGTGGTGGTTTTGCAAGGTATAGTGTAGATGCCGAATGGCAAGTACCACATTTTGAAAAAATGCTTTATGATAATGCACTGATTGTATTAGCAATGGCAGAGGCTTTTCAACTCACGAAGAAACCCATATATAAGTCATACATCATACATACACTCGATTTTATTCAACGCGAGTTAATGCACCCACAGCAAGGGTTTTATAGCGCTATAGATGCAGATAGTGAAGGGGTAGAAGGAAAATTTTATACCTATACACAGCAAGAAATAAATGAAATATTAGGCGAAGATGCAGTTGCTTTTTCTGCTTTATATAGGGTAGAAGAAGCAGGTAATTGGCCAGAAGGTAGGGAAGAAGCATATCCCACTAATATTTTGTGGCTAGCTAATTTTTTACATGAAGAGGAGATACAATTAAGCGATCGTTGTATGCCTAAACTGATGGCTTATAGGGATAAAAGGGTTAGGCCATTAACTGATGATAAGTGCTTATTGGGCTGGAACGCCCTTATGAACCAGGGTTTTGCAGCCGGCTATGCCATAACAGGTAAAGAAGCGTATAAACAAATTGCTATTGCTAACTTTCATTTTTTAGAAGAGAACTATAAAAATGAGCTGGGCCAATGGCATCATACCTGGAAAAACGGGGCGGCAACAATTCCGGCTTTTCTAGACGATCTGGCTTACCTTATTCAAGCATGTATTCAACTCCAAGAAATAACGGGAGATACTAATTATCTACTAAAAGCAAAATCAATCGCAACACAGGTAATCGCAGATTTTGAGGAAACAACAACTGGCTTCTTCTTTTATACACCCCAATATCAAACGGGAATCCTCTTGCGTAAAAAAGAGGTATATGATGGGGCCACGCCAAGTGGTAACGCTACAATGGCCCATAACCTTTTTTACCTATCTCATGTTTTTGATATACCAGCTTGGGAAGAAAGAGCTAAACATATGCTAACTACAATGGCCAATGCTGTTGAAAAATATCCAACTTCTTTTGCGGTTTGGGCGGGGTTACTGCAAACACAGCTTGCTGGATATACAGAAATTGTAGTTACAGGGCAGCAGGCTAAAGACCATTTGTATCCTATTTTAGAAGCCTATATCCCCCATAAACTATTGGTTAGCGGCGAGCAAGCAACAATTGTTTCTCCCCTTTTTGAGGGCAAAAATTTCTCCGCTAATACAGCCCAATTTTACTTATGTAGGGATAAAGTTTGTAAACACCCTTTTTTAACAGTTAACGCTCTTTTAGCAAATGTGTAACAACTTTATTTCTATCTTGCAACAGACAGTGTTTTATCGCTTTCGTATTTACCTAAATAATAATTTGATCGAATTCGACGTTACTTCTACTTGCTATTATTAAATGTTAGAAACAAAGTAAACAAACAGACTTAACAGTCAATTGAAAACATATATTTGCCACTGTCAAAATCACTATCGGTCATGAGAACCCAGCTTTCTTTAGTTGTAATAGTAATTGTAGCCACCGGCTTGGTTTCTTGCTTTAAAAGCAAAAAATCGAAGGGATTACCAGATGATGGTCAGCTACATGGCGTGGCGCCTATGGCTCGTCAGAATATGAATAACCCGCTTAACATGGTTTATGTACAGCCGGGTACCTTTCATATGGGCCCTAGCGATGAAGATATTAGCTATAATTATACAACCCGTAATCGACAAGTTTCAATTCCAGGTTTTTGGATGGATGCTACCGAAATCACCAATAATGAATATCGCCAGTTTGTAGGTTGGGTTAGGGATTCATTGGCTTTCAAAATTTTATTCGGACAAGGCATAAACAAGGCAGATGATACTATGGCGGTTGATTGGAAAAAAGTAGCGACAATTAAATGGGATAAGAATACGGTTGAAAAACTAAATGAACTTAATCTGGCTCCTGATAATAGATTATATGGCAAACCGGAGTTAGACCCAGAAAAACTCGTTTATCGGGTGGAATATTTTGATTTGGGAGAAGCATCTAAACGCGAAAATGCTGGTCAGCCCCGCAAAAACTTCATCATTAAAAGAGATCAGAAAGTATATCCCGATACCTTGGTTTGGATGCGCGATTTCTCTTATTCTTATAATGAACCCATGACCAAGCGCTATTTTGCGCACCCTGCCTTTGGCAATTATCCTGTTGTGGGGGTGAATTGGAAACAAGCAATGGCTTTCTGCGCTTGGCGTTCACATATTCAAAATGCCTTTTTACAAAAAAAGAAATTAGCAGTAGATGGAGATTATCGTTTACCAAGTGAAGCTGAATGGGAATATGCCGCAAGAGGCGGAAGAACAAATTCGATGTTTCCTTGGGGTAGCTACTATCTGAGAAATAAAAAAGGCTGTTTATTAGCGAACTTTAAACCCGGTAGAGGTAATTATGCGGAAGATGGTGGCTTTTATACCGTACGTGCAGATGCTTACTGGCCCAATGATTATGGCTTATTTAATATGAGTGGTAATGTGGCCGAGTGGACTGGCTCTTACTTTTACGAAGGCGCTTATAATTTTATGTCGGATATGAGCCCCGATATTCGCTATGATGCTAAAGATAATGATCGGCCTAAAGAGAAAAGAAAAGTAGTACGTGGCGGAAGCTGGAAAGATATTGGCTATATGCTTCAAGTAAGTACGCGTAGTTATGAGTATCAAGATACTGCGAAATCATATATTGGATTCCGTTGTGTAATTGATCTCGCTCCTAAAGCAGGGAAAAAATAAATAATCATAATCGTTCAACACTCAAAACAAAACAGAATATGGCTGCTGCAATTCCTCCTAAGGTTAGTAAATGGTTCGACGTTGGTGTTTCTATCGCTGCTGCGGTAGTAATTTATGGTGCGTTACAAAAAATTCTGCATACAGATATTGCAGATATTATGCTTAAAATTGGTTTAACAACAGAAGCTGTAATCTTTATTGGTTATGGTATCTTATACATTATATATCCAGCAATGGATGATCATGAAGTGCATTTGGCTGGTAAGGGTGCCGATGCAGGTAACCCCGCTTTAAAGAGCTTGGATAAAATGTTACAAGAAGCGGATATTACCCCTACTAACCTTGCTAAGTTAAGCGATGGGTTTAAAAAATTAGGGTCAACAGTTGATAAAATGGGTGAGATCGGTGATGTCGTAAAATCTACTGGCGATTTCTCCGCTAAATCAAAAGAAGCTACTGCTGCTATGGGTTCTGTGGCTGCTGCCGCAACTGGTGCAGTGAATTCATTAAGCGGATTTAGTAGTGCTGCTGAAACAAGCAAACAGTTTCACACACAAGTACAAGGACTTACAAAAAATCTTTCCTCTTTAAATACTATTTACGAATTAGAATTACAAGAAAGTAATAATCATTTGAAATCATTGAATCAGTTCTATGGTAAATTAGCGCAAGCTTCTGCGGCAATGACGAGTAGTGCGGAAGATGCAGTGAGAGCAAAAGAACAGATTGCTGCATTGGCGAATAACCTCGGCAAACTCAATCAAATTTATGGTAACATGCTTACCGCCATGCAAGGCAGATAATCTCCTTTGCATACCCAAAACTAATTCGTAACAGAAAGAAAACTAGAATAGTATGGCACTACCCAAAGAGCCGCGGCAGAAGATGATTAACATGATGTACCTCGTGCTTACGGCACTATTGGCACTGAATGTATCTTCTGAAATTTTAAATGCTTTTAAAACGGTTGATAGGAGTTTGATGACCGCGAGTGAAATTGTTGAACAAAAAAATGTGGGCATTTTTAAATCTTTTGAAAAGAAGATAGCTGATGCTACCACAAGAGAGAAAGCGGAGTTATGGTTTCCTAAAGCACAAAAAGCAAAACAACTCTCCGATGAAATATATAATTATTTAGAGAGTTTAAAAAAGGATTTGAAGAAAGAAGCAGGGTTGAAAATCGAAAACGGTGTAGAAGTATATAAAGAAGATGATTTGGATGCAGCTACTCGCTTATTTGTATCTAATCCACCGGAAGGAAAAGGCAGAGGTAAAGAGTTATTTGCCAAATTGCAAGCCTATAAGAAAGCCTTAGAAGAAATTGATCCTGCTATTGCCAAAGATGTATTGCCTAATTTACCCTTGGATTTAAGTATCCCTAAAAGCAATAATCAAGCAGCTAAGAATGATTGGGCGTATAATTATTTTCATATGACCCCTACAGTTGCGGGTATTACTATATTAAGCAAGTTTCAAAACGACGTTAAAAATAGTGAAGCACAGATTGTAGAATACTGTCATAAACATCAATGCAGGTGTAGGCGCCTTTAACAGTGCTAGCCGACCTTCTGTAAATATTGATGGGGCTAGCGCAACGCCAACAGCCGATGGTTCATTCGAATATAAATTCAAGCCAACTAGTAGCGGTGTTAAGCGAGTAAATATTTCTTTCACAAAACCCGATGGTACAACTGCTTCTGTAACCAAAGAAATTAAGTACACAGTAGGTGTTCCTGCTGGGTTAACGGTATCTACCGATAAAACACGTGTGTTTTATGCAGGATTAGACAATCCATTAAGTGTTACTGGCGGTGGTGGTGATGAAAAAGTGAATGTGAATGTAGAGGGGAATGGAATAACATTTCGTAAAACAGGCCCAGGGCAATACATTGTTGTACCTGCTCAATTAGGAAGTGCTGTAGTGAATGCTAGTGATGGTAAGAATAGCCAAAGAATCACCATACCTATTAAAAAAGTACCAGATCCAGTTGCTACGGTAGCTGGTAAGTCGGGAGGGCCGATTGGCGCCAATGTTTTCCGAGTTCAGAAAGGCGTAGCGGCGGAATTGCGCGACTTTATTTTTGAAGGGGTAAAGTTTGAAGTTATCTCATTTACTATGGTATGCACAGGTAAAGGGTTTGACGAGCTAGGTATT
>JBDKJW010000018.1:0-22038 GCA_039796395.1 Bacteroidota bacterium | reverse complement strand
CAATGCTGTGCATATGCCTATAATCAACAGCGTTGTAACCATAAAAAATATTACAATTCATCAACAAGCAACACTAACAATTACGGGTACATTGAAACTATTAGGTGAGCTAATAGCAGTAGACAGTGCTATTGATTGCCGCAGCGGTAGTTTAGTTATGCAAGGCAAAACAACCCAATTATTAAATGGCAAACAATTCAAAAAAGAAAGTATTCTACAATTAATTATAGCTAGCACAAGCGCAACTGAAATCAGTAGTGATATTAGTATTACGCAATCACTTACGTTGGAGAGGGGAATTTTGCATACAAATAACAAACTCCACTTTACCAAACAAACGATAATACTACCAGTGGCTAGTGGCGCTGGTATTCAAGGAAAAATAAAGGTCGAAACGGGATTATTGCAAAAAGATACTGGTAAGTATATAATGGGCAATGCATTTAGTAATACGCTAAGTAAGGCAGATTTTAGCGCTCCATTCCAATTACAAAAAATTAAGCTGTTACAAAACAAAGCCGACACATCGCTATTTCAATTGGTTGATAAATATCGGGCAATATGGAGTTTAGTTAATTCATTAAACAAATTACAAAAAGATACTGTGAGTGGTGAAGCGAATATTGGTTCAAAAGAAATAGCCACAACACCAGTAGATAGTAGTGGATTTGCTTTTATTAGTAACCCCTACTTATCTCCTATCAACACACAATACTTACAAACAGGCGCTTCTTTGGCTAAGTATTATTGGGTTTGGAATCCACTACAAGGAAAGGCAGGTGGTTTTACTTGTATTGCAACTGATCAACCATACACGCTTAATATACATGAAGCAATTGGGGTATATGCTTTCAAACCAACTAATAATTCCATGAGTATTAGCGAAGAAGCAAAGTCTGCCACATGGAGTAACGGAATTATTCCCGCACTCACTAAAACCAATACCTATTCTATAAGTATTGATTTGTTAGAAAATGGTAAAATGCAAGATAGAGTTACTGTAGTGCATGCGGATAATGGAAGAAATAATTTCGACTCACTCGATGCCCCTAAATTGTTTAACCCAGGATATAATGTTTATACTAAATCAGCAGATGGAACGGCGCTTACTGTTGACTCACGTAAGCTTGATAATAACACCGTAATACCGTTAAGTTTAAGCAATTTATCAGTGGGTAACTATCAGTTTGTAATTACAAATGCGCAGCTAGCTGTTGATAACAAATTAGTATTACATGATAGGTACTTAAATAAATATGTACCACTTCAAAAAGATAGTTTATACAGTTTTGCTATAACAACAGATACTGCCAGTGCACAAAATGGTAGATTTGAAATTGCTGCAAATATCCCATTAGCATCAATTGAAAGACTGGTACATAAACTTGTAGTAAAACTATATCCTAACCCAGTTCAACAAGAACTAAGCATAAGTGTATCTAGTAGTACCAGCAACCCCGTTCAAATTAGGATTGCGAATACAAGTGGTGTAGTGCTAAAAACACTAGCGCCCATCTTGGAAAGAAAAGCGCTAGTGAAAATACCAGTTAGTGATTTACCAAATGGCTTATATATTTTACAAATAAGTAGTGGTGATGTGAATCAATCACTACAATTCTTCAAACAATAATTATTAAATTTTATACATCCAACCATGTGTATCAGGAACCAATCCATAACGTATATCATTCAATCGCTTTTTGAGCTCGGGCGCGGTAGTCCACTTATCGGTATCAAAATGAATAATATGATCTTTGTATTTCAACTCTTTAATCATTGAAATAGTAGCTGCTGTTCCTGTTCCAAAAACTTCATGCAACAAACCTGCGCGCTGTGCATCCATTAAATCATCGATACTAATTTTTGTTTCTACTACTTCAAAACCCATTTCGCCAAGTACTGTTATAGCACTATCCCGGGTTACACCCTCCAAAATGGTACCTTCTTCTAAAGATGGCGTTACGGCTTTATTACCAATGATAAAAAATACATTCATGGTACCCACTTCTTGCAAATACTTGTGTTCAAAAGCATCTGTCCACAATACTTGATCATACCCTTGTTCGCGAGCTAAAGCAGTTGCATGCATACTTGCCCCATAGTTACCTGCATTTTTTGACCCGTAGGGCTCAGTATAATCATGAATTTATACGTATCCGATGGTTTTACCCCTATAACAGGATCAGACGAAAACATAAACGGACGAATATACAGCGAATGATCGGCCATGGAAGGAATCCAATTTTTATCCAAATCAATTAATAGGCGCATACCTTCCATAAATATTTCCTCCGGTACTTCGGGCATCTGCATTCTTGCTGCCGAAATATTGAAACGGCGAAAATTATCTTGCGGGCGGAAAATAAAAGGATTCCCTTCTGGATCTTTATAGGCTTTAATTCCTTCAAAAATGGCTTGTCCATAATGCAAAGCTGCCAAAGACGGTTCCATCAATAAAGGCTGATAAGGCTTTATCTCTACATTTTTCCACTCTCCATTTTCATAATCTGCTTCCAACATATGATCGGTAAAATAGCGACCAAATGGTATATTTTCTAAGCTTAAGGCTTGCAGCTTACTCCTTTCAACCTTATGAACGTTTATGTCAAGTACTGAGGTCATAGTTCTATATTTGATGCAAATAAACAAAAAAATCAAAAACTAACGACTGTTAATATTTTAAATGGTTATGTCAACCGAGCAACTCCCCCCCTTTATTTTGGCTGAATTGTACCCGCATTCTTTGGTGATTTTAGAGCAGGAACAGCCGCTACAGCAGCCTGTTGAGAAGCCAATGTTTACGCTTCAAGAAGAATTACCGCAACTCAAAAAAGAAAAAACAGGTTTTAGTTTTTTAGGTAATAATGCCCGAAAAATATGTATTGTAGTAGAGGATCATACAGCCGTTTTTTTATCAGATATTGATCTTCAATTTCTTACCAATGTATTAAGTGCCTGTAAATTAAATATAGGTGATGTGGCCATTGTAAATACAGCTCAATCGGCCATATCAATGAATCAAATAAATGAGCATATTGTACCATCTGTTTGTTTACTATTTGGCATGGATACAGATGCCATTGGTTTACCTTTTAAAATTCCGGCTTACCAACAACAATCTTATGCCAATTGTACCTTTTTAATGCTACCCCATTTTGATCGATTTGCTGGAAATGGCGAAGCCGCAAAATTAGAAAAAACAAAACTTTGGGTGAGTTTAAAAAAGCTTTTAAACATCTAACCGATGAATACAATTCAATTAATTTTTGCAACGAATAATGAGCATAAGGTAAAAGAAATTCAATCCGTTATTCCAGCTACCATAAAAGTTATTTCACTAGCCAAAGCAGGTATTGATATTGACATTCCTGAACCACATGATAGTTTAGAAGAAAATGCAACAGAAAAATCTACTGTTATTCATCAACTCACCAAACAAAATTGTTTTAGTGAAGATAGTGGACTTGAAGTAGTTGCTTTACATGGAGAACCCGGTGTTAAGAGTGCTCGGTATGCCGGAGATGGAAAAGACTTCGCTGCCAATATAAATAAGCTATTGCTTAAGTTAGCCAATAACCCGGATAGAACTGCCCAATTCAGAACTGTGATCTCGTTGATCTGGAACGAAAAAGAATATCAGTTTGAAGGAATTTGTAAGGGCACAATCAGGCATGAACCAATTGGTACAGAAGGGTTTGGCTATGATTCCATTTTTATACCAGAAGGATCAAACAAAACATTTGGGCAGATGACATTGGCGGAAAAAAATGAATACAGTCATCGTAAAAAAGCAGTGAAGCAATTAATTAGTTGTCTAGAAAAAATAATGAATAGCTGAGAATGGCACATGCCCTTACCAATTCAGTAATAAGCATTTTAACAATACTCATCTTTGTTAGTAATTCTGTTGCCCAAATATTGCCTGCCTATAAGAATAAAGACCTCACAATAGCGGTACGAGTAGCAGATTTATTACAACGAATGACTCCGGAAGAAAAATTTTTTCAACTATTTATGATCCCTGGCGAAATTAAAAAAGGGGAAGAAGAAAAATATAAAAATGGGCTTTTCGGATTTCAGGTAAGCGCAGCAACATCAACAGAAAATCCTAACCAGCAAATTTTACAATATAACACGAGCGAAAATGCTAGGCGCTTAGCAAAGAAAGTTAATGCCTTACAAAAATATTTCGTAGAACAAACACGCTTAGGTATTCCCATCATTGTTTTTGATGAAGCACTACATGGATTAGTACGAGAGGGGGCTACTGTTTTTCCGCAGAGTATTGGTTTAGCTGCAAGCTGGGATAAGCATTTAATGCAAGAAGTAGCAACTGCTATTGCTGAAGAAGCAGCTATTAGAGGCATTAATCAAGTATTATCGCCAGTTATTAATATTGCATCCGATGTTCGTTGGGGCCGTACAGAGGAAACATACGGGGAAGACCCTTTCTTAACAGCCGAAATGGGTACTGCGTTTATAAAAGCTTTTGAACAAAAAAATATTATCACTACTCCCAAACATTTTATTGCCAATGTAGGTGATGGTGGAAGAGATAGCTATCCCATCTATTTTAGTGAAAGGAAATTACGGGAAGTACATTATCCACCTTTTATTAATGCAATTCAGAAAGCGGGAAGCAGGTCGCTTATGACTGCCTATAATTCTATCGATGGAAGTCCGGCTACGGCAAATAAAAAATTACTTACTGAAACAGTAAAAGAACAATGGAAATTCAACGGTTTTATTATTTCAGATGCTAGTGCAGTAGGTGGTGCAAATGTATTGCATAATACTGCTCAAGAGTATTCAAATGCAACAGCGCAAGCTATAAATAATGGATTGGATGTTATTTTTCAAACTCAATTAGAACATTACAAACTATTTATTCCCCCATTTTTAGATGGGCGTATCACACAAAAAAGAATTGATGATGCAGTTACAAGAGTATTGAAAGCAAAATTTGAGTTAGGCTTATTTGAGCATCCATATGTAAACGAGGAAAAAGCAACAACCCATGATATTATACCTATTCATCAAAAATTAGCTAAAAAAGCTGCACGCGCATCCATCGTTTTACTAAAAAATAAAACTACAGCTTTACCACTTTCTAAAGATATTGGCTCCATAGCCATTATTGGTAATGATGCTAAAGAAGCAAGATTAGGTGGTTATAGTGGCGCTGGACATAATAAAGTGAATATCATACATGGTTTTCGTTCCTTACTTCCACATGTAAAAATAAATTATGCACCTGGTGTTGTTCGAAATAAGAAAATTCACTCCCCTATTCCATCCAATAGACTATGGCATTTAGAAGCAAATAAAAAGCTACCTGGATTAGTTGGCACTTATTATAATAATATCGAACTACAAGGTACACCAGCGATTACAAGAATAGATACGCAAATCGATTTTCATTGGACACTCTACGGACCAGACCAAACAGCAAATAATAGTTTCTATAGTGTTCGTTGGATGGGCATGTTAAATGTACCAACAACAAAAACATATGAAATAGGCATAGAAGGTAATGATGGATATAGATTGTATGTTAATAATAAACTACTTATTAACCATTGGGAAAAACAGAGTTATCAAAAAAGTTTAGTGCCACTTGCGTTAATGGCAAATAAAGACTACTTCATTCGGGTTGAGTTTAAGGAACCAGTTGGTAATGGTCATATTCAATTAGTATGGAATGAGGGTATAAAGGATACCGATGATGTAGATATACAACAAGCTATAGCAGCATCAAAAGATGTTGATGCTGTAATTGTTGTTGCCGGAATTGAAGAGGGTGAGTTTAGAGATAGGGCTTCCTTAGCACTCCCTGGCAGTCAAGAAAAAATGATTTTACAATTGGCAAAAACAGCCAAAAAAATTATTGTTGTACTCATAGGTGGCAGTGCAATTACGATGGATAAATGGATTAATCAAGTAGATGCAGTAGTAGATGCATGGTATCCCGGAGAGCAGGGTGGGCATGCTATTGCAGACGTAATTATGGGTAACTATAACCCCTCCGGTAAGTTACCTATTACTTTTCCAATTGCCGAAGCGCAATTACCCTTAGTATATAATCACGCACCTACTGGGCGAGGAGATGATTATAACAATCTTACCGGTTTACCTTTGTTCCCTTTTGGATTTGGATTAAGCTATACAAGTTTTCAATTCGCTAATCTTACATTACAAAAACAACAAATTAAAAAAGGGGATAGCACGTTGGTTAGTTTTACTATAACTAACACAGGCAAATTAGCCGGTGATGAAGTTGTGCAGTTATACATAAAAGATGTACTCTCTTCGGTATCACAACCTGTATTGCAATTAAAAGGTTTTGAGCGTGTACATCTAGCTGCAGGCGAAACTAAAAAAATAAGTTTTAAAATTCTACCTGAATTGTTATGTCTATTTGATGAGAATATGAATAGTGTTATTGAGCCAGGTGAGTTTTCGATAATGATAGGTGCATCATCGAGAGATATTCAACTAAAAGCAAGTTTATTAGTAACCGATAACTAACTATTCCAAATCCGCCAACTTTCAGCCGCTTGTATCACTAACATTTCTTGTCCGTTTTGCGTAGAAGCCCCTCGCTCTCTTCCCTGTCTTAGGAAACTCGTTTCAGCAGGGTTATAAATTAAATCAAATAAATGGTGCTTAGGGCTAATAAACTGATAAGGTATGGCTGGTGCTACATTGATAGTCGGGAATTGTCCAACAGGCGACGTATTGATGATAAGCAGATGCTTTTGCATGATTGCTTCATCTACTTCTTCATAAGTAATTGTATCTGCTTTTTTTTCGCGTGATACATATTGAAAACGAATGCCCGCTTTTTGAAAAACATATTCTACGGCGGCGGCGGCTCCACCTGTACCCAATATTAACGCATCGGTATGATGCGCTTGTATAAAAGGTTTCAGCGAATGCGCAAACCCAATAATATCTGTATTGTATCCTATTCGTTTCCCATTTTTGACACACACACAATTGCAAGCCCCCATTTCTAGAACAGGCGCTGTTTGCTCATCTAAAAAAGGAAGAATATTTTTTTTATGCGGGATAGTAATATTAAAACCACAAAGATTTTCTTTATTCAAAAGGCTTGTAGGAAGATCGTTTAATGATGCCAACGAAAAGTTTTCGTATTGTGCATCCGTTATATCTTCTTCTGCAAACTTTTGCGCGAAATAGTTTTGAGAAAAAGAATGTGTGAGTGGATAACCAAGTAATCCGAATAAACGCATCGCTATTGTTTATCTAAATACAAACTAAAGGTATCGCCACGAAGACCAATACGCATGGCTTCCAAAGGAATTACTTCATAGGGAGCAATATTGCCTAAGTTTACATTACAGCCAATTAATTCCAAGAAATACAGCTGCTGTGCTTTTTGGGGCGCTTCCCAAATAATTTTTTCTGCGGGGATCTGTGTAAGAATTTCTTGCACTAACCCTTCACGCACTTCCCCACTTCCTCTATAAATGCCCACATTACCCGCTTCACGGGCCTCCGCAATAACATAAGAAGATCCCGCCTCTAGTTCAGCACGCATTAATTCAATCCATTTATAAGGCGGAATGATATGCGCAGCATCTTTGCTACCAACTTCACTTAGAACGGTAGCATGTTTTGTAAGTTTCTCTATATAACCGCATTTTTCGGCATGAGGTATCGTTATAGAACCATCACTCACTTCTATATAGCGTATTTCATAATCTTTACAAACCTTAATATAGTCATCGAACTGGTTGCGAATTAAGAAAGCTTCAAATAAAGTGCCTCCAAAATATACGGGTATATTATTCGATTGATAAAGTTCAATCTTTTCACGCAGGTTAGGCGTTACATACGATGTACCAAAACCAAGCTTAACAATATCTACATGTGGTCCTGAAACACTAATAAAATCTTTTACTTCGTTCAAACTCAACCCCTTATCCATCACCATGGTAAGGCCATGGGTTCGCGGTTGTTTTGTTCTTTCAGGAATCTGAGAAAGGTTGAAATTCATTCCTATTAATTTGGCTGCAAAAATACAACAAAGGAATTAGAAGGTTTTGCTAAATCTTTTTTCCTTTTTTATATCTCGCGATAATATCTACTACCTGGTTATTTTGAAGTATAGAAGGATTAAGTTCAATAAATTTTTTTAATAATTTTGGCGCTTTCTCCATACCAGCTTCTAGCTTCAGTAAAGCTTCCTTCGACTTACCCAATACAAATAAAGTAGTACTTGCATAGAAGTAAAATATGGCTTTGCCATCTGTTGCGGCGAGGGCATTTAGGCATTGTTCGTAAGCCTCATCATAATAAGACGCTTTTAATAAGCAACGTATAAGCGCCTCCCATCCTGCTGCATTTTTGGGTTTATGTTTTACTACTGTTCCGAAGTAGTGAATTGCATCCTTAAACTTACTGAGATTCATTTTACATTCCCCCATCGCCAAATTATACTCCGGAATTGTGCGATGGATACGCATAGCATTTTCTAAATGTTTACAAGCACTTTGCCACTGCTCCTCGAGCATATAGGTAACTGCAATTTTGTAGTGTAGCTTACTATCATCGGGGTTTAGGTGTACTGCTTTCTTATAATGAAATCTAGCAGTAGCAAATTTCCCCATTCTGTGATAACAATGCCCAATAGCTTCATAAATAACATCTTCTGGTCGTGTAAGCTCTAATACCTTTTCTAATACCTCTATGGCTTCTTTATATTTCCTTAACCGCAAATAAGCATCCCCCATATTGCGATAAGCATAATCAAATTTCTCATCTATCGCTACCGCATACTGATAAGCATCGATCGACTTTTCATAGAGTTTCAACCCTTGATAGGCTGCAGCTAAATTGAACCAAGCTAGCTCGCTAAAAGGATAGTCTTCGATAATTTTTTGATGAATACGAATGCTCTCTTCATTTCTACCCGTAAAATCTGTCCAGAAACAAATTTTATACAATGCTTCCTCATTAGTTGGTTCGTCTTCTAAGATTAGTTTCAAACAATCAAATACTTTATCAAACTCTTCATAATCATCATATACATCTGCCAACTCAAACAGTAAATCTATTCTTTCCTCTCCTTCAAAAAGCTGTAAAGCAGCTTCTAATAGTTCAACAGCTTTTGCCTGTTGATCGAGGGCTAAATAAGCATCCGTTTTGAGGATATATAGATTTAGATCAGAACTATCGAATAATTCAGCTGTTTCGAGAATATACAAGGCCTCTTGGTATTTTCTAGTGGCCAAGAGTAAATCGGCTTTTTTGATCATGAGCATGGCAGAGTATGGAAATTGTTCCAAACCTATTTCGGCTGCTTCAAGCGCTTCTGGGATATTATCTTTATCATCGTAATAATCTATTATCCGCTCAAAAGCGTCTTCCTCCAAAAAACTATGGTTTCTACCATGTTTAAGGTTCTGGTATTGTATAATTAACTCCCGGAGCTCTTCCCGGTCTTCGCGGTACGGATTTTCTCGCATGGGGACGATTGGTTTACCTAAACTAAGTCCTTTTTGGGTACTTTTTTAGCGTTTTTTGAACTTATTAACGTTTTTAGGTGTTTGTTAATAAAAATTATCTGTTAAACTATTTCGGAATAATCCTACCTTCGCATAGTGAAAGGTCAAAAAATATATAAAATTAGTGTGGTAGTTGGGTTGCTTTTATTAAGCGCTCACCTAACTTATGCTGCATTTTCTTTCACAGGGATCGTTGATGATAAAACTAGAAATAGTAAATATACTTTACGTAGCTTAAGTAGTTTTTCTAAGAAAGGATTATCATTAAATGCTTTAAAATCTACACTACAGTTTAAAGGCCTACAAGTAGTACCAACAGCTCCAACTACTGCAAACGAAGTACAAACCATGTTTCAGTACGATAATGGCAATACTACTTATGTATACCCATACAAGTTTAAGGTAAAAGTGCCCAAGTTTAAAACGCCACAGCCCTCTAATCGTTAATTTAATAACCGATAACCACTTGTAGGAATATCGAAACGAGATGCCTGAACTGGGTTTAGGTTAATTTTTATTGCGGTATATGTTATCTTCTCTCCCTTACCCTCCTGAGCTTCATACTCTAATACAAAACCGGGGATATTTCTAAACTGGTATTCAAAATCTTTTACAGATGGTACAATAGCCGTTGCATAGTATACAGTAAAACTGGTTCCATTCTTTAATTGTAAAACAGCTTTTTTACAATCAAAGCCCAATATCTTTTTAGTTTCATTTACTAAGCTTACTTCCATATCGGCAAACTTAGCGTGCTGTGCTTCCCAGGCTTTTGCATCTAATTTTGTCATGAATTTATTAGCACCCAATTCCCTAAGAATTACTGCTTCTCCTGTATTCTTATCAAAAATTACAGATTGCTGAAAAGTAGGACTGATTAAATCAACCCTACTATCATTAGCTTTTATATATACTGTTTTTGTAGTTGCTTTTAGTAAATTACCTGTTTCTTGATCTGTGCTTTTTTCATTATTCACCTGAATCGTGTACTGAACAGTACACTCAGCTACTACTCGAGACTGTGCCCAGATAAAACCAGGCGTAATAACTAACCATAGAACGAGTAATTTTCGCATGCAATTACTTTTTATTGGTTTTGTTTTTAAGGTCTTGAATCTTTTTCTGGCTCTCCATCATTTGCTCATAGCGCTCTTGAAATTTACTTTTTGTTTTAGGTGTTTTTCGTTTTACTTCAATTTTAGCCAAAATCTTATTATGATCGATAATATAGTTCTGAATTACAAATTGCAATAATAGCGTTACCACATTCGATACGGTATAGTACCAGGTAAGGGCGGATGGCAAACTATTAAAAATGAATAATAACATGAAAGGAAATATATAAGGCATATACTTCAACGCCGGGTTATCTTGTGTTGGCGTCATGCTCATATTATAAATAGAAATTAAGAAGCTGGTAATTACAGCAGTGATGGTAAATAAACTAATATGATTACCAAATGCTGGAATCGTAAAAGGCAATGTAGCAATAGAATCAAACGACGAAAGATCTTGACTCCAGAGGAACGCTTGTCCGCGTAATGCAATCTCCGAATTAAAGAAACTATATAAAGCAAAGAATATTGGAATTTGTAATAGTGCTGGAATACAACCTCCTAGTGGGTTTACACCCGCTTCGCGGAAGAGTTTCATTTGCTCCATAGCAAAGCCTTGTTGATCGTCACCAAATTTCTTTTTTAATGTATCTAATTCCGGACGAAGCGCTTTCATTTTTGCGCCGCTTAAATAACTACTATAGGTTAGCGGTGCCGTAACCACACGAATAAATAGTGTAAGTAGTAGTACCACCCATCCATAATTTTTTACAAAGCCCGCAAAAAAGTCAAATACATTCATGATGATGTATTTGTTAATTGGCCTAACGAAAGAATACATATCTCTTCCTAAATTAACAATACGATCCATTTCTGGTGCTTGTTTTTTGAGGATATCATAATCACTCGGGCCAATGTAGAACTGAAATGCAACAGTAGCTGTACGAGCAGGTGCTAGTTTAATTTGCAGGTTTGCATTACTAGTAGCTAAATCGTTTGTAGAATCTGTTTTACGCATCCACTTAATACTACCACTGTTGAATCCATTAGTGGCTATTAAGGTGTTATTGAAAAACTGTTGAACAACACTCACCCACTGGGCTGTTTTTTCGAATTGATGTTCTTCTTTCGCAGAGATATAATCAAACTCATTGTTTTCTGAAAAACAGATATTCGATACTTGTCGCTCATACTTATTACTTAACTCCATGCTTCTGGTATTCACTTCCCAATTTAAGTTGAGTGAATTAGCCGTAAGCAATTGATCGGCGCCTGCTAAATAAATAGTAAACCCAATTTTATAATCATCGGGCGCAATCACATACTCATGAACAATGGCTTTACCATCCGCTGTTTTAATAGCGTATCGAATAGTGGTGTTGCCATTTACATTTTTAACTACAGAATCAGCTGTAAAAAATAAAGAACCAGTTTGTGCCGATTGAGCTGTAGAAGTATTGATTGGATAACTCAAATTATTTCTATCTGCTAATACAACTTGTTTTCCATTACCTTCTTTGTAGTTTTTAAGTTCAACACTTTTAATCTGAGCCCCCTTATTGGTGAAAGTAATTTTCATCAAATTATTCTCCACAACTTGTGTAAACTCTTTCCCTAAAGCTGCTTCTGTAAAATTACCTGCTGCCGCTTTTTTATCTGCTGTATCTCTTCTTAAAGAATCTAATTTTATAGCTGCTGTATCTTGCAATTTTATTCTTGCAGCAGCAACCCTTGCTAAAGAATCTTCTTCCTTCTTTTTCAGCTCCATAATCGCATTATTCTGCTGATTGGTATACCAGAAATAGAGGAACATTAAAATGCCCAATAATACAAACCCAATGACCGTGTTCTTATCCGTCTTCATAACCACTTAAATAATTAGGCGGCAAAGGTAATGTTTGCGGGGTAGATATGTTCAAATATCAGATTTTGGTTGTTACTTTGTTTCTCCAACCTCAGCCGGTATTTTTTACCGATTCAACTTATTTTATGCAATTGTTTACGCAAGGCGTGGATACGCCAGCCGTACATGGGCGTATTACCCGTTTATTATGGTGGTTGGCTACTGTAGAAGAACCCCTCATTAAAGACTGTTTAATTGATCGTAATCGTTATGCCATAGTTGGGGCAATTGTTTTAGGCACTTGGGTATTTGCCACCCTTGCTTGGACCTTTTTCTTTAGTACGGTCACAGCCATTATACCTGCTATTTTATTGGGCATTTTAATGGGACTAATTGTTTTGGGGATAGATCGTGCACTTATTAAAAGTATTCGCCATACCAACCGCAATTATATAATTGCTATTCTTTTCCGCGGTGTTTTAGCTATCATGATTGGCTTGTTTATGGCACAACCGGCTTTACTCTTTCTTTTTGATAAAGAAGTAAAAGTGCAAGCCTCTATAGATAATGAATTAAGAAAACAAAAAAAGCGGGCTGAATTAGAGAAATTATATGCCCCCCAAAAAACAGCTTTGATTGCCCAGCAGAAACAATTAACAGGCACATTAAATACTGTATATGAACAAATGAGCAAGGCGGGCAGGGATTTTATCGCCGAAACAGATGGTACTGGTGGTAGTGGCAAAATTGGATTGAAAGATATTGCCGCAGCAAAACGCACTGAATACAATTTACTCACTAATAGATATAATGAATTGGAGAAAAGAGATCGACCGATACTGAGCTCTGTTGAAAAAGAATTAGCACTTATAGAAGCACAAATGTCCAAAGAGCAAGATACTTTTGCTACGCTTTTAAATACCGGGTTCATTACCCGCATTGAAGCCTTAAATAATTTAGTATCACAGAACAATGCTGTTGCCTTCCGGTATTATTTGTTAGTGGGTATACTCTTACTGATTGAATTAATGCCACTTATTACCAAACTCATGATGCCCACAGGTACCTATGAAGTAAAGGCAAGGGTGGTGGAGGAAGAAGAGATTGAAGGTCTCTCGCTCCGCTCGAGATGACGGGAGACCGTAAATGAGATACGGGCTACGATCCGCCTAGGCGGACGGGATGGTTGGTTACTTATTTACCTAGTTACCTATTTACTTTCTCCTCCTATTGACTCACTAGTGACTTCTTCTGGGCGCTTCTTTCTTCATTGGCTTTTTTAGCAGCGGCTATAAAAGAAACAAATAAAGGTGCTGGGCGTTCAACTGTGCTTTTTAATTCAGGATGATACTGCACCCCAATAAAGAATGGATGTGAAGGAATTTCCATAATCTCAACTAAGCCGGTATCCGTATTTCTACCACTAGCAATCATACCTGCAGCTTGATATTGATCAAAATAATCATTATTAAACTCGTAACGATGACGATGCCGTTCTGTAATTTCTAACTCACCATAAATTTGATGAGCCAAGGAATCTTTTTCTATGGTACATGGATAAGTACCTAAACGCATGGTACCACCCATCATCTTAATTTTCTTTTGCTCTTCCATCATATTAATTACGGGATGTACAGTACCATTATCCATTTCCGTAGAATGCGCCTCTTTCAATCCTAATACATTTCTTCCGTATTCAATTACCGCCATTTGCATACCTAAACATATACCGAAAAAAGGCAGGTCATTTTCACGGGCGTATTTTACAGCCGTAATTTTTCCTTCAATACCGCGATGACCAAATCCGGGTGCCACCAATAATCCATCAAATCCTTGTAATTTCTCCGCCACATTTTCAGGCGTAATAAATTCGCTATGTACATTCACCACTTGCACTTTCACTTCATTGATAGCTCCTGCATGCACAAAGCTTTCTAGGATTGATTTGTAAGCATCCTGTAGTTCAATATATTTTCCAATTAAACCAACGGTTACTTTACTGCGCGGGTACTTTAATTTATCGAGAAAAATTTTCCATTTATCGAGCTGCGGTTCATCATATCCTGTGATATTCATTTTCTTCAAACAAATCACATCTAGTTTTTCACGCAACATTAATAAGGGCACTTCATAAATAGTGCTTGCATCCATTGCTTCAATTACTGCTTCTGGTTTTACGTTACAAAAAAGCGCAATTTTTCTTTTAATATCATTATTCAATGGCTCTTCTGTTCTACAAACAATAATATCTGGATGTACACCCGTTTCGCTCAGCATTTTTACACTGTGTTGCGTTGGTTTTGTTTTGAGTTCTTTAGCTGCTTTTAAATAAGGGATAAGGGTTAAATGCACAACCATTACATCTTCTTCCGGTAGCTCCCATTGAAGCTGACGAACAGCCTCAATAAAGGGTAAGCTTTCAATATCGCCAACAGTGCCTCCTATTTCAGTGAGCACGATATCGTATTGTCCGCCCTCACCCAACTGCAACATACGGCGCTTAATTTCGTCGGTAATATGCGGTACAACCTGTACTGTTTTTCCCAAGAAATCGCCCGCTCTTTCTTTATTAATTACGGTTTGATAAATTCTACCTGTAGTAACGTTATTTGCCTGTGAAGTATAAATATTTAAGAACCGTTCATAATGCCCAAGGTCAAGATCTGTTTCAGCGCCATCTTCGGTTACAAAGCACTCACCATGCTCATAGGGGTTTAGGGTACCCGGGTCTACATTAATATAGGGATCAAATTTCTGAATAGTTACGCGTAACCCTCTAGCTTGTAATAATTTAGCCAGGGAAGCTGCTATAATACCTTTACCCAAACTACTGGTTACGCCACCCGTAACGAAAATATATTTTGCCATAAAAAAAGAGACCTGGGAATATTGAACTGTAGTAGTTCGGAGGTCGTACAAACCTACAGCAAAAAAATGAATTAGAAAAAAGCCTTCGGCAAGACTTTTGCTATACAGTTTAAAATGTTAACTTAACGTGTAAATCTTTCCAAAAATGAAAAAAATACTTGGACTAACACTAGCAGCACTTATTACAGCAGGTCTTATAAGTTATAGATATAAAACTGTTGAACCGCCCATTTTGAGTACTGGTTGTTATGTTGCCTGTTTTGATGGAGATGTTAGAGATCAATTCAGGGAAGAAGCATCTACGGCTGCTTTTGCGGCGATGCATGAAAATCCTTATGCATATCGTTTAGAGAACCCAACAGGAACAACCATTAATTTTCCTGCTGCTGATGGAAAACAGGCTAGTGGTTATTTTATTAAGAGTAAGAAAAAAACGAAGAACTGGATTTTTGTAATCCAAGAATGGTGGGGATTAAATGATCATATAAAAAGAGAGGCAGAAACCTTGGCTGCGGAATTAGGTAATGTAAATGTACTGGCATTGGATATGTATGATGGTGGCGTTGCCGCCACTGCTGATAGTGCAATGAAATTAATGCGGGCTGCTACTACCCCAAGACTAGAAGCGATTGTGAATGCGGCTTTAGCCCATGCAGGAGCTGATGCAAAAATATTTACCATTGGTTGGTGCTTTGGCGGTATGTGGAGTTTACAAAGTAGTTTATTAGCGGGTAAGCAAGCGGCTGGTTGTGTAATGTATTATGGCCGGCCAGAAAATAATATAGAGAAATTAAAGGGATTGAATTGTGATGTGATAGGCTTCTTCGGGAATTTAGATAGAAGTCCTGCCCCAGCAGTGGTAACAAAGTTTGAGGAAGATATGGCTGCTGCAGGAAAGAAATTAGAAACGCATAAATATGAAGCCGGACATGGATTTTCGAACCCCAGTAATCCATCATTTAATAAAGCAGCTACAGAAGATTCGCACGCAAAAACAATCGCGTTTTTGAAAGCGCGATTATAAAAAAATACCTATGAAAAAATCATCTTTTAAAATTCTCTTACCCTCCCTCTTTATTGCCTCAACTTGTTTTTCACAGATAACTATTGAAAATAGAAGACCTACAAATAATCCTTCGGTGAATGGCCCTGTTGTTGATGCGCGTGAAGTGGGTGATCCAACACTTGCAGCAGGCAAGAATGGGAGTGTAAATAGAGTTCAAGCAGATAATAATGCTAAACTTTTACAACAAATGGCCAATTCTGGCCTCAGTTTTACTGGATATCAGGTAGAAGTAATTAATCCACTTATTCACCTCTTACCTCCCACTCCATTACAAATTGGTAAGATAAAGATAATTGATGTTCGCGCTGATCCATACAAAATAGGGTTTAAACCTGTAGAATACGCACAACGCAGAAAAGGGGTTAATGCTATTGCAATCCAATTAAAGGAGGGTGTAAATAAGTGGCTTTTAAATGATGTATTAGGAAATTTTTTACAAACTGATAGCAATAGTAACAGACAGTTAGTAGTAGTTGTGAATCAATGTTGGCTAAGCAACGAAGCCAATTATCCTTACCATGCTTCAAACCCAAAACTATTTCATGAATTGCATTATAATTTAACTATTTACAGCCATTTAGGGAGCGGCTATTTCCCACAGAAGAAAATGGCCGGCACTTTTAGTAGCGCATACATAGGTGATGAAAAAGTATCCCCATTATTTGATTCACTAGCCCAACTAATTTGCAAAGAAGTAAGCACTATTGATTTTACGGTTAAGGAAAATGAAGACCATTTAATTACCTCAGCCGACTTTAATTCTTACTATAATGAGCAAAAGAATAGGCTAAATAATGTATTGTTGCCCCTACAAGGTGTTTATAAAACTTATGAGGATTTTTTGGCACAAAGAGTAGATAGTGATAGTACAGAAATGATTATTAAGTACGATAATGCTGGGCGATTTTCTACCTATGCCTGTCAGTTAATGCAGTTCAATAATCAAGATCCTGAATCTACCACTAAAAGTTGGGGATACTCAGATGGGAAAGCACTATATGTAAATATTGGCAATGGATTTTTTGTTCGACTAGTAAGATCTGGAGGTAACTATATTTTCTATTGGCTCAATAATATGCGGGAGGATCGAATCAAGGCTTCTGTAAGTAATGGTATTAAGTTAGGTAATTCATCGTTTGAAATCATTAAAGATTATTCGCGTGTTACCCCACTTACCTATCAGTTAGATGCATTAACAGGTAAGCTATATTAATTACATATCGTTTTTAATTTTTTTGTAGCTTGTAATAACGCCTTTAATCAGTGATGAGCTAAACCCTTGGTGTTCCATTTCGTTGAGCCCAGCGATGGTACAACCTTGTGGCGTGGTAACTTTATCTATTTCTTGTTCGGGATGTGTATTTTTTTGCAATAATAATTCAGCGGCGCCTTTTACTGTTTGCGCTGCAATAAGCGAAGCGGTTGCAGCGCTGAATCCAATTTCAATACCACCTTGGATATTAGCGCGGATATAGCGCATGGCATACGCGGTGCCGCAGGCACCGAGCACCGTTGCTGCATCCATTAATTTTTCTTCGATAATTACAGTTTTACCCAATTGATTGAATAAACTAGTAACAAAATTGGTTTGTGCTTCGGAGGCATTCATGCTATTGATACAGGTCATGCTTTCTTGAATAGCAATAGCTGTATTGGGCATAGCGCGAAAAACCGGAAACTGATCACCGGTAATGTCTACAATATCTTTGATCCATACACCCGTAACCACACTCACCACAATTTGTTTTGTTGGATCGAGATAGGGTTTTATTTCTGTAAGAATTTCTTTGATTTGAAAAGGTTTTACGGCGAGTATAATACAATCGGCTTGCTGAACAGCATGGATGTTACTACTTGTTATATGTACACCTTTGGCTGCGAGCGAAGCGAGCAGAGATATATTTCTTCGCGTAACAGTAAGTCTATTTGGCGAAATAAAACCACTTGCAATTAACCCCTCCGCCATTGCTGTACCTAAATTACCTCCACCAATTATTGCAATTGATTCCATACTATTTTCTTTAAAAAATCTTTTTACCCTGAGCCAAATAATTTCTTACATAATCATCTACTCCTTCTTCCAAACTATAAAAAGCCTGTGTATAGCCTGCCTTTCGTAGTTTATCCATATTTGCTTCTGTAAAATATTGATACTTATCACGAATATCTAATGGCATATCAATAAACTCAATCTTTGGTTCCTTATCCAATCCATTAAAAGTTGCATTCACCAAATCAATAAATGATCTTGCTTTACCAGTACCTAAATTGTATAACCCATTATTTTCCACTTGCCATTTATCGGTTAACATTTCAGTTCGCATCCAAGCAATAATATTGATCAAATCTTTTACATAAACAAAATCACGTAGTTGTTCGCCATTATTAAACCCTTCTTTATGGCTTTTAAATAATTTCACAAAACCTACACTGTTGATTTGATTAAATGAATGCCAAATTACACTAGCCATTCTTGCTTTATGGTACTCATTAGGGCCATATACATTGAAGAATTTTAATCCCGTCCACATAGGCGGATGCGCTGTTTGCGCAACAGCCCATTTATCAAATTCATTTTTGCTAACCCCATAAGGATTCAAAGGTTGGAGTTCATAGATTACACTATGATTATCATCGTATCCCTTGGCTCCATCACCATAGGTTGCTGCACTAGAGGCATAAATAAAAGGGATTTGATGCACTGTACAATAATTCCACAAATCTTGTGAATATCGAATATTTAGTTCTTCGTGTACTGCATAATCAAATTCTGTTGTATCTGTCCTTGCGCCTAAATGAATAACAATACTAATCGATGGTTTCTTCTCTTCTAGCCATGCTACCAATGATTGTCGCTCTACAGCAGCTGCAAATTGCTTAGATTCCCAATTCACTCTTTTCTCTTCAACCCCAAAATCATCAACGATAATTAAATTAGTGTAGCCAAGGTCATTTAATAATTGCACCATACAACTGCCAATAAATCCGGCAGCGCCTGTTACAATTATTTGTTGTTCATTCATCATGCAATTATTTTTTCGATAGCGGTATCATACTTATTTTTCCAGCTATCAATTGTTCCCCAATCTTCCCCATTAACCATCACTTTTTCATTGGTTACGGTTCCTAATAGCAAGCAAGGAATTTCTAAAGCTGCACAAGTTGCTTCAAAAGTTAATTTGTTCTTTTCACTTACCGATACTACTACCCTACCTTGGGCTTCACCAAACCAAAATGCATCATTTCGAATACTATAATTAGGTGCTACATCAAAACCTTTATTACCTGCAAAACCACTCTCCAATAATGTAATTGCTAACCCTCCTTCACTAATATCGTGGGCACTTTCCAAAAGTCTTTTTTGAATTAAGCTACTTACTGCTTGCTGTAAACTAAACTCCTCATCTAGGTTAAAATAAGGAACTGGGGAGTGGGTTACATTTTTAAGCTTATGCAAATACTCACTTGCTTGAATATCATTATGTACACTACCTAATAAATAAATATGATCAGCTACATTTTTAAAGTGTAGGGTCATTGCATTATTCGGATCGTCTAATACACCAACCATACCAATGGTAGGTGTTGGATAAACTGGTCCATCCGGATTTTGATTATAAAAACTTACATTCCCACCTGTTACAGGTGTATTGAACTTTTTACACGCATCCCCCATACCAGTAACGGCATGTACAAATTGATAATATACTTCGGGATCATATGGGTTACCAAAATTCAAGCAATTCGTAACACCAATAGGTTCACCACCACTGCACACAATATTGCGTGATGCTTCAGCAACAGCAATCATGCCACCGATATATGGATTCGCATAAACATATCTACTATTACAATCAACTGTTATGGCCAATGCTTTCCCCGTTCCTTTTGCCAAAACAATAGCTGCATCACTTGGATTATTGGTACTTGTATTGGCCGCACCCACCATGCTATCATATTGTGTATATACCCAACGCTTACTGGTAATATTGGGTAATTGTACTAATTGTTCTGCAACGCTTTTTAGTTCGTTGATATCATCAATGGTATCTTGAACAAATGCATTTATTTTTTCAAAATAAACTGGCTCCTTATATTCTCTTGTGTATTGAGGAGCACCACCACCTAGTACAAGTTCAAAAGCGGGTAGAGATGCTTCTAATACACCATGCATATGGAAGTTAAGTAACCCGTCATCAGTAACATACCCTATAGTGCTTGCGCTTAAATCCCATTTTTCAAAAACAGCCACCACTTCTGCTTCTCTTCCTTTCTCCACTACCATCAACATACGTTCCTGACTTTCACTGAGTAAAAGTTCCCAGGCTTTCATATTTTGCTGACGGGTAGGTACTTTTTCTAAATCTATATGCATACCTACCTCTCCTTTAGCACTCATTTCGGCAGTACTACAAATAATACCTGCAGCACCCATATCTTGCATACCAACTACCGCACCTGTTTCCAGGACTTCTAGGCAGGCTTCTAATAATTTTTTCTCTTGGAAGGGATCACCCACTTGAACGGCAGGTAATTCTTGTACGCTATCGTTGGTAATATCGGCGCTCGCAAAGCTCGCGCCACCAATACCATCTTTACCCGTTGCACTGCCTACATAAATAACCGGATTACCTGTTCCTTTTGCAGTAGCACTCACCATTTTCTTTGCTTCCATGATGCCCACGCTCATGGCATTCACTAAAGGATTAGTATGATAGCATTCTTCAAAATATACTTCACCCCCTACTGTTGGTACACCAAAACAATTTCCGTAATGACCAATACCTTTAACAACACCAGATAATAAATGCTGTGTTTTTTTATCTGCCAAATTACCAAAGCGTAAGCTATTAAGCGAGGCAATAGGCCGAGCACCCATGGTAAAAATATCTCGCTGTATACCACCAACACCTGTAGCAGCGCCTTGAAATGGTTCGATGGCACTTGGGTGATTATGACTTTCAATTTTGAAAACTACACCAAAACCATTACCCATATCCATTAATCCTGCATTCTCTTCACCCGCAGCTACTAACATCCTACCCCCATCTCTGGGTAAGGTTTTCAACCATTTAATAGAGTTTTTATAGCTGCAATGTTCACTCCACATACCGCTAAATGCACAGAGTTCTGTAAAATTAGGGGTACGCTTGAGTTTAGCACAAATGAGTTCAAATTCTTCTGCAGTTAAGCGAAGTTGCTGGGCGGTTTTTGCGGTGATTTCCATATCGCCGCTAAGGTATGAAACAAAGGTTAATTATATCTTACTAACACGGCCACTACCTGCAGTACGCTTTACCACATCAGTAGCAGCACCTTTATAAGAAATATTACCACTACCACTTATATTCGCTTCTAAGGATCTATTCGTATTTACCCTAGTATTCCCACTACCGCTTATTGATACTTTTGCATTATCAACAACCAATCTCTCACAATCTGCATTACCGCTACCACTAATACGAATATCTACTGATTCTCCGCTTCCTTTTAAAATAATTTTACCACTGCCTGAAATAGAAACCTCAGAAGATCGTATGCGATCAAAAGCAATATCGATATCCCCACTACCAGATACTTTAAATTCAGTATTACCATCATTTCCAAAATCACCTGCCCCTCTTATATTACCACTACCAGATAAACTAACCTTGCTCAACTTAGTCATAGAGG
>JBDKJW010000017.1:0-20369 GCA_039796395.1 Bacteroidota bacterium | reverse complement strand
GAAACAATATCTGTTTTATCTGGAGCAATACGTTGAATATAGCTTTGGGTAACGGTAAATAAATTACGATCATTAACCACTACTTTATTAAAATCGGCGCTCAACAAATCCCTTAAAATGCTGGTTGTTTTATTTTCTTCACTTAGTATTCTAACGGGTGCTGTTGCTCCTTTCAAGTTTTTATGAATACTATTCCAATTCTCTACAATCGCCAATAAATCTTGGTGTAATTCTGCTGTACTCTTTCCCTCAGCAGCCGTTCTTACGATAATGCCAAAGTTTTTCGGACGAATGGCTTCTACAATCTTGTGTAATCTTTTTCTTTCTTCGGCAGAATGAATTTTCTTTGATACCGCTACAATTTCATTAAATGGCGTAACCACTACAAATCTACCGGGTAAAGAAATTTCACAACTTAATCGTGGGCCTTTGGCTGCAATAGGCTCTTTTAATATTTGTACCAATACATTTGGCTTCCCGCTTAATACCTCGTTTATTTTGCCTGTTTTTACTATTTCAGGTTCTGTTTGAAAATTGGCAAAATCAAATCCATTCGGATCCTTATCATTCATTGCCATTTGGGTGAATTTCATGATGGATCGGGCATACGGACTTAAATCGGTATAATGCAAAAAAGCATCTTTCTCAAAACCAACATCTACAAATGCGGCGTTTAATCCGGGAATTAGTTTTTTTACTTTACCTAAGTAAAGATCGCCCACAGCAAAATTTGCATCGGCGCTTTCGTTATGTAGCTCCACTAGTTTCTTATCTTCTAGCAGCGCAATCTCCACTCCGGAAGGAGCAGCATTTATAATCAGTTCTTTGTTCACGATAGCAACTTTAATAAATACACAAGCACTATTACCAATGGTAATACTTGCACCAGATTACTTTTACCGAATTGCTGAAAGAAGGGAAGGAGGAGTAAAGTTGCAATAAGGAATACAGCAATAGTAAACTGGGTAAATGATAAATGCATCGCACTTAGTACAATGCATTTATCTTATAAGGAATAAGAACTATTTATTCTTCTTCTTATGACGGTTCTTTCTAAGACGTTTTTTTCTTTTGTGTGTAGCAATCTTATGACGCTTTCTCTTTTTACCACAAGGCATTTTCGAACATTTAAATAGTTAAACAATAATTATTTTCTCAATTCTTCGATCCGTTTTTCTAGTTCTTTTTTTGCTTCGGGAATGGCTACAAGCTTTTTAGCATTTTCATAATACTGAATAGCATTGGCTTTATCGCCCTTTAAATCATAACATTCAGCTACATGAAAAATGGCTTCTATATTCGCAGGTTCCTTACGAAGAATGGCCATGAATCGTTCTATGGCTTTATCGTACTGCCCGCTTTTCTTTCCACCCAAACCCAAAACCATTTGCGCATATATATTGCCAGGATCCTTATCTGCTATGGCCCGGATAGGTAAAATACCTTCCATAGGATTATTACTGATATTCCCGAAAATATAGCAAGCACCCAAACCAATTCTATTAGAATCATTCGTTGGGTTTATGGCTAATGCTTTTTCAAAAAGAACTTTTCCGCTGTTGCCTAACCAGTTTTGCATAGCAGGCTCATCTACCACCAGTAGCCGTTCTGCGAACAAGCGGGCGGCAAAGGTGAGGCTTTTTTCAGAATTTTCCAACTTTGCAGCTTCTCCAGTATAATATGCGTATGGTTCGAAAAGCTGGGCCGAATCGAGCCAAAAACGAGCTAAACGATGATATACATGTATTTGCTGGTCTTTTATATCCCCACGTATTACAGTATTTTCTAATGCAGTGATACGTGTATTTTGTTCAGTACTTATACTTTGTTTGGCTTGGGCCAGTATATCTTTAAAATCGAGGGTTCCGGCTGCATGATCATGCCCGGCATGTGATGTAGTATCTGTATTTGTTTTTTTGAGTTTTGAAGATGGTACGGTTGAGCCAATAGTATATAGAGCTATTACTAATAAAACAGATGCTCCAATAAATATATATGCTTGTTTTTTCACGCAGCGCCTAATTTGGCGCAAAGGTAGCCCTACTTACGCTTGCTTTTTACTTCCCCTACAAATTCTTTAGCAGGCTTAAAAGCGGGGATATAGTGCTCCGGAATTTCAACAGCAATATTCTTCTTAATATTTCTGCCAATTTTAGCGGCTCGCTTTTTGGTAATAAAGCTGCCAAAGCCACGTATATAGATATTTTGCCCTTGTGAGAGGCTATCTTTAACCTCTTTAAACATGGTTTCAAGTGTAACCAAAACATCTACTTTTGGTATGCCCGTTTTATCGGAAATGTTATTTATGAGATCTGATTTTCTCATCTTATTGGTTTTCGTAATAATATATTACAGCTTAAAGTAAATTAAAAACTATGAAATACCCAAGAAACTTGGCATGAATTTATCCATTTTTTTGCCCTTTTCGCCTAATAAGTCAATAAGTTACGATTATAAATTTGATTATATATTTATATCCCATGCCGCAAAACTTACCGAATCAAAAATTAGCTCATCAATTTAGGTCACTTCTTTTGGCATGGAATAAAAAGGAGAATAAACGGAAAATGCCCTGGAAAGGGGAGAAGGATCCCTATAAAATTTGGCTCAGTGAAGTGATTTTACAACAAACAAGGGTAGAACAGGGGCTTGTTTATTATGAGCGATTTATTAAAGAATATCCTACCATAGATAAACTGGCACTAGCTAAGGATGAAACTGTTTTTAAATTATGGGAAGGCTTAGGCTATTATAGCAGATGTAGAAATTTATTGGCTACAGCAAGGTATATAAGTTTTGAAAAAGCTGGAAAATTTCCTGATACCTATGCAGAAATTCTTTCTTTACAAGGAGTTGGCCCTTATACTGCTGCCGCAATTGCCTCTTTTGCATATAATTTGCCATATGCTGTTGTAGATGGAAATGTATTTAGGGTAATGGCGCGATATTTTGGCATAGCTATGCCCATTGATAGTACAGTGGGTAAAAAAATATTTACAACAATTGCAGATCAATTACTAGACTTATCGGAACCTGGAACCTACAATCAAACATTGATGGATTTTGGGGCCACTGTTTGTAAACCCGCATCCCCCCTTTGTTTGAGCTGCGTACTGCAAAAAAATTGTGTAGCCCATACAACAGATAAAGTTGCTGAGTTGCCACTTAAAAAGAAAAAAATTAGCATCAAAAAAAGATGGTTTTATTATTTCGTGCTCAAGTGTCAAGGCAAAATTTATATCCAACAGCGAACGCAAAAAGATATCTGGCAGCAATTGCACGAATTTTATGTAGTTGAATCGGAAAAGCCTATTAAATGGACGGAGAAAAAAGTAAATCAATGGATTGCTAAACAATTCGGCACAGTACAGTATGCTGTTGAGCGTATTTCTTCAGAAAGGAAACAGCTGCTAACCCATCAACATATAACTGGGGTTTTTATTGAGGTATTATTTGATGAAATGCCAACCAACCTGCCCGAAACTTGTTGGCTTTCTGCTAAAAAAATGAATAATCTGGCTTTTCCACGATTTATTACTACCTACTTAGAAGAAAAAAACTAACTTTAAGGAACACATAAATCTCGTATATGCGCGGCGTTAACAGGGTTATGTTAATTGGTAACCTCGGTAAAGACCCCGATGTTCAACAATTAGAGGGCAATATTGCCGTTGCTAAATTTCCATTAGCTACCACAGAAACATATAAGGATAGAACAGGCAAATTAGTATCTCAAACCGAATGGCATACGGTAGTATTATGGCGTGGATTGGCAGAGTTGTCGCAAAAATATCTTCATAAAGGGAGTTTAATTTATGTAGAAGGCAGGTTAAGAACCAGAAGTTGGGAAGATAAAGAAGGTAATAAAAAATTTGCTACCGAAGTTGTTGGCGATAATCTAATTATGTTAGATAAACGAACCGATGGAACAAATATACATGGCCTGGGTGATTCCTTGGATGGATTTGGAGATGATACACCCTCTTTAACTGATTCGGGAGAACCGCTTCCTTTTTGATTGTAAATCAATATTTTTGCTCAAACAAATAACCCTATTTTGGATTATCACCCGGTACTTAGTTCTTTCTTAGCCGCACCTATACTCTCTGCTATTCAAGCACAGGGTGCAACTGTTCTTGTATTAATTCTTTGCTTACTACTTTTTTTCTCCTTTGTATTATCTGGATCAGAAGTAGCATTATTTTCATTAACATATAAAGACATCAATGTGCTTCGGGCGAAGCAACAAGCGCCTTTTCAACGTATTGTAGATTTATTAGAAGAACCTAAAACCTTATTGGCTTCACTTTTAATTGCGAATAGTTTTATTAATATTTCTATCATCATCATTTCGAATTTATTGATTGATGACCTTTTTAACTTTGAACAGTTTAATGCAGCTTGGGTTGAATTCTTAATTAAAGTACTTGCCGTATCATTTGTGCTAGTGCTATTTGGTGAAGTAATGCCCAAGGTATTAGCTACGCAGAATAATGTTCGTTTTGCAAAAGATTTTGGTGGCATTGTACAGGCCATAACCTATACTACATCTGGCTTAGCTAAATGGTTGGTAAAATATTCAGATATAATTGAACGCAAATTATCCGACAAAATGGGGAATAGCTATTCCCTTGAAGAATTAGATCATGCCATTGATCTTACTACAGATAATACAGCGTCTGAAAATGAAAAAAATATTTTAAAAGGGATCATCAAGTTTGGCAACATTACTGTAAAGCAAGTAATGAAAACCCGATTAGATGTACATGGTATAAGCGATGATACAAGTTTTGAAAATCTATTATCGAAAGTAAAAGAGTTGAACTATAGCCGACTGCCTGTTTACAAAGATGAAATAGATACGGTAGTGGGTATGATTCATACCAAAGATGTATTGCCCTTCTTAAATGAGCCAGCCGATTTTAATTGGCAAAGCCTATTACGTCCGCCCTATTTTGTACATGAGCAAAAATTAATAGAAGACTTATTGGCTGAGTTTCAGCAAAAGCGAATTCACTTTGCAGTTGTGGTAGATGAGTTTGGTGGCACAAGTGGTATAGTAACTTTAGAAGATATTTTAGAAGAAGTAATCGGTGAAATAAAAGATGAGTTTGATGAAGAGGAAACGGGGTATAAAAAATTAGACGATCATAATTTCATTTTCGAGGGGAAAACAATGATCAATGATGTGTGTAAAGTAATGGGCTTATTGGTAGATACATTTGATAATGCCCGTGGCGAAAGTGATTCTTTAGCCGGATTGGTATTAGAAATTGCCGGTGAAATTCCCCAAAAAGGGAGAATCGTTAGTTGGGAAGGATTCGATTTTACCGTATTAGAAGTGGAAAAAAATAGGATTCAAAAAATTAAGATTACCATAAAGCAGGAGGAATAGTGGATAGTGTGAAGTGGATAGTGAGTAGTGTGAAGTCAATGGTCAATGGTCGATGGTCATTGGTCTACTGTCTACTGTCTACCGTCTACGGTCTGTTCTCCTGCAACAGCCCCTTCACGCCTAAGCCTACAGGTTATTATGCCATTTCTTTTCCAGAAAAAAAATACCAAGTATTTAATCAGGCTGGCTATCCTTACGAGTTTGAGTATCCCGTATATGCATCTGTGGCAAAAGACAGTGTTTTTTTTGGTGAAACAAATGAAAATCCATGGTGGATCAATATCAATTTTCCGCAGTTTAATGGGCGTATTTATATCAGTTATAAAGATTTGAAGCAGAATAATTTTGATACCCTAGTAAAACATGCATTTACACTTACCGGAAAACATACGGTAAAAGCGTATTCTATCAATGATTCATTGATACATACGAAAAACAATATTGAAGGTATTTTTTTTACAGTAGGGGGTGATGTGGCTACAGCTAATCAGTTTTTCTTAACTGATTCTACGCGTCACTTTTTAAGGGGTGCTTTGTATTTTGATGCTACCCCTAATGCAGATTCGCTGGGCATAGTAAATCGGTTTTTAATAGAAGATGTAAAACATTTAATCAATAGCTTTAAATGGAGGAAGCAGTAATTGCATTATTTTTTAAATTCGTAGCATGATAGCAATTGATCAGGTATTAATTAGTGATGAAGTGGTGCAAGAGCAATTTGTATGCGACCTTTCTAAATGTAAGGGTGGGTGTTGCGAAGACGGTGATGCAGGTGCACCTATGGAAAAATGGGAACTGGAAAAACTAAAAACCTATTATGAGGTAGTTAAACCCTATATGACGGCAGAAGGAATTGCTGAGGTTGAAAGAGTGGGCAAATATATTTACGATAGAGAATTTGGTTGGGTTACGCCAACAATCAATGGTGAAATTTGTGCTTACGGTTATAAAGACGAAAAAGGGATTATTAAATGTGCTGTTGAGCAAGCCTATAATGATGGTAAACTAGATTGGAAAAAACCAATTAGTTGTCATTTATTCCCCATTAAAACAAAACGGAGCAAACGAGATCCGGATGTAGAATATGTAAACTATGAGCCGCGCGAAGATTTGTGCAAAGCAGCTTGTAGCCTCGGAAAAAAATTAAAAGTACCTGTATATGTATTTTTAAAAGATGCCTTGATTAGAAAATATGGAGAAGCATTTTATGCAGCATTGGAAACAGCTGCGGAAAAACTAAATAACGATTAATTGTATGCGTAATACGGCTGCCTCATTTATTGCAAAGAGTACAATTAAATCGGCTGATTTAGATCATCGAAGAAAAATCAATTTTAATATTGGGAAGTATAATGCAGTGGTTCCTGTTGGTAAAAAACAGTTTGCCAATATGATGCAAACCCGCGAATGGGCAAAGAATCGTAAATGGGAAGCCATAGAGCATTTAGATAAATATCTACTTGATTTCGAGAAAAAAATAACGGAAAGAGGCGCAAAAGTTTTATGGGCGGCAGATGCAAAAGAAGCACAAGCATATATTGGTGAAATTTGTGCAGCGCGAAACTGTAAAACACTGGTGAAGAGTAAAAGCATGGTTACTGAGGAGATTCATTTGAATGATTACTTGGAATCAAAAGGTATTGAAAGCGTTGAAACCGATTTAGGTGAATACATTCAACAACTAGATGGAGAATCGCCCTATCATATCGTAACACCCGCGATGCATAAAAGCAAAGAAGATGTTGCCAGGCTTTTTGCAGAGAAATTGGGCACACCTCCAGGCTTAACCCCAGAAGAACTTACAATAGTAGCCAGAAAAAAATTAAGAGAAAAATATGTGCAGGCAGAGGTAGGGGTAACAGGCGCTAATTTTATTTTGCCTGATATTGGGGCTATTGCTTTAACAGAGAACGAAGGCAATGCCAGGCTGAGTTGTGCTTGGCCTAAAACACATATTGTAGTAGTAGGCATTGAAAAAGTAATCCCTTCTGTGCACGACCTTCCTGTTTTTTGGCCTTTGCTTTCTACCTTTGGAACCGGACAAAAAGTAACAGTATATAATACCATTGTTGCGGGGCCCAGGCAAGCTAACGAAACTGATGGTCCGGAAGAAATGATTGTGATTTTATTGGATAATGGTAGAACTAATTTATTGGCTAATAAACAAGCGCGCGAAGCGCTTTACTGTATTCGCTGCGGCGCTTGTTTAAATGCTTGTCCGGTGTATAAAAATATTGGCGGTCATGCTTATGAAACAACCTATAGCGGACCAATTGGCAAAGTAATTACGCCACACCTAAGCGGTATGGACGAGTATAAACACCTCAGTTATGCCTCTTCTTTATGTGGTAATTGTACCGAGGTTTGTCCGGTAAGAATTAACCTTCACGAATTACTACTTGATAATAGAAGAGAAGCGGTGGTAACTGGCGAAAGCAATATTGCAGAACGTGTTGCTTGGAAAGCTTGGAAAACAGCAAGCTTGAGCAGGTTGATGATGAATGCAGGAAATGGTAAAATGAAAAATTGGGTGGTGAATAAAATTTTTAAAGGGTGGGCTGCCCACAGAAATGAGCTTCATTTTTCTTCCAAAACATTTAATGAAATGTGGAAGGAGCGCAACAAATGAATATAGCACAACCTGTGCTGATGATACTGGCAGATAAAATTACTAATCGCCTTTCCTATATTGTTGATACTATTTTCTTTAAACAAGCTTTATTGGTTGATGATAAAGAAATTTTTGATACGTTCTCAGGTTTCAAAATTGCCTATACAGAGAAACAGGTAAGCGCAAATCTTTGGATTAAACCGCAAGGCTTACTTCATGAAAAGGGTATGCAGCAACAGGTAATTCATTATAAGAAATGGGAAGGGCTACCTTCTTTTTTCGCAACAGATGAAGGGTTTAGTTTTGATGTCCTCGCTGCTTCTTTTTACTTAATAACACGGTATGAGGAATATGATTTTAGTATTGCCAAAGATGAATTTGGAAGATATATGCATGAGCGGTCTATTGCATACAAGCATAATTTTTTGCATTTGCCTTTAATCAATTGTTGGTTAAAGAAAATGAAAGAGCTGCAGCAGTTACCTACTCATTTTCAATTACCTATTTTTTCATTTACCCCAACATATGATATTGATATTGCCTATAGTTATTTGCATGGTGGTATCATAAAAAATGCTGGAGGCTTTTTTAAAGATTTCCTACAGGGAAATATTACTGCTGTGGAGGATAGAATTGCTGTATTAGGTTCGCAAAAGAAAGACCCATATGATATTTATGCTTGGTTGGATTTATTGCATGAAAGCCTAAAACTGGAGCCAATATACTTTTTTCTGCTTGCCAAAAATAAAAAAGGAGCAGATAAAAATATTCATCCCGATCATCCTTCGATGCAGAACTTATTAAAATGGCATATTGAAAAATATCGAGTAGGTATTCATCCTTCTCTACAAACTAATACAGATAAGCGTTTGCTGGGTGAAGAGATAAAAAAAATAGCGACGATTAAGCAAAAGCCAGTAACATATTCTCGACAGCATTATATCCAGATTCAATGGCCAACAACGTATAGGAGCTTGATAGAAGCTGGTATTGCAGCTGATTTTTCGATGGGGTATACCAATGTGCATGGATTTAGAGCTTCTTGCTCATTTCCGTTTAAATGGTATGATTTGGAAGCAGATGCAGCTACTGAATTAGTGATTCACCCTTTTTGTTATATGGATAGTGCTTCTATTTTTCATCTAGGATATGATGCTAAAGAAGCGGCTAGCATCATGCAACAGTACATAGATACTGTAAAATTGTATGGAGGTAATTGTATCATGATACACCATAACAACTTGCTTACGGAACAGCCTGCTTTTTTACCATGGAAATTAGCGTTTGCTGATTTTTTAATCAGCAATTTTACGGGTGAAGTAGCGCATTCTGTGCTTACATAAGACATTTATATTTGAGTAAAAACATGCAATTTGAAAGTATAACTTTCAAATTGCATGTTTTTAATGAGTTTTCAGTATATTTGAAAGTATAACTTTCAAATTGCATAGTTATGATAGTTCGAAAAATAGAAGCTGAACTAGTAAAAGCGCTCCGGGAAATGCCGGTAGTAGGGCTGCTAGGGTCTAGGCAAGTGGGCAAAACTACCTTGGCTTTACATGTGGCGCAAACATTGGGAAAAGAAGCCACTTATTTAGATTTAGAATTGGAGAGTGATCTTTTCAAGCTCTCTGATGCCGAAGCTTATTTGCGCCGATTCAACAATCATTTGCTGATAATTGATGAAGTACAAAAAAAACCAGAGCTTTTCTCTTTACTAAGGGGTATTGTAGATATTCGAAAAAGAAAGGGGGAGAAAGCTGGTCAGTTCCTATTATTAGGTTCTGCTTCGCGCAACTTATTAAATCAATCTTCAGAAACTTTAGCAGGCCGTATTAGGTATCTCGAACTTAGTCCATTCGATGTTATTGAAATGTATAATTCAGATCCATTACAGTTTAATGTAGAAAAATTATGGTTACGAGGAGGATTCCCAGATAGTTTTTTGGCAGATACAGAAGATCAAAGTTGGAGATGGAGAACAGATTTTATTTCAACATATGTGGAACGCGATATTCCATTAATGGGGCCCAAAGTGCCTGCTGCACGTATGCGAACATTTTGGGCAATGTTATCTCACTATCATGGACAACAGGTAGACTTATCATCATTAGGTAGAAGTTTAGAAGTAAGCCATACCACTATTCGAACTTATCTAGATATTTTGACTGATTTTTATATGGTTCGACAAATCAAACCTTGGTCAGGTAATACTAAAAAGAGACTGGTTAAGTCGCCAAAAATTTATCTTCGAGATAGCGGTTTATTACATAGGTTGCTCAATATTTCTGATACAGAAGGCCTTTTATCCAATCCGATTGTTGGAGCTAGTTGGGAAGGGTTTGTGATAGAAAATATAATTGGTCAACTTTCTGATAAATGGCAATACAGTTATTATCGATCAAGTACACAAGCAGAAATTGACCTGATATTAGAAGGGCCGAAAAAACAAGTGATTGCCATTGAAATCAAACGGTCTCCTGCTCCAGTTTTGAGTAAAGGTTTTTATAATGCTTGTGATGATATTAAAGCTACTCAACGTTTAGTAATATATGGTGGGGTAGATAGATTTCCGCTGCCCAATGGAGTAGAGGCGGTAGGACTTATTTCTTTTTTAAACTCTGGTTTACGATAAATACACCTACCAGTGTGATAATTGAACCAATTATAATACTAATAGTTAATGGTTCATTCATTAATGCAGAACCAATAAGAATCGCTACGATAGGATTGATATAAGCGTAAAGTGCAGCAATAGAAGGCTGCAAATGCTTCATGGTATAAATAAAAGCTACGAATGCAATGATGGAGCCCATGGCAACCAAATAGGCAATGGAAAGCCATGTTTGGTAAGGAATGGTATGAATAGGAATAAAATTACCGCTTGCCCCACTCATGATAAATAATATAGCGGAAGCGCAAACCATTTCCCAGCCTGTTGCATAGTAAGGGTTGATTTGCATTTTGGTACGTGCAATATAAATAGTACCCACTGCCCAGCTAAGCATGGCAATCATCGAAAAAATAATACCAATGATATATCCTTCTGTATGATGATGAAAAGCGTTTTCATAAAACACCAAACCGATACCTGCCAAGCCTAAAAAAATACCCATAAAAGTTTGGGTAGTGATTTTTGTGTTCTTATAAATAATACGCTCTATAATAACCACACTTAAAGGATATAGGGCAGATATTAGAGCGCCTAATCCACTTGAAATATACTGTATACCAATAGTAGCAAATCCGTTTGCAGATACAAAGAGTAACACACTCATACCTGCCAACCAAAGGAATTGTTTAGCGGATGGTAGTTTCTCTCCTTTAACCAAAAAGAATACAACAAAAATGAGTCCGGCTATTCCTTGCCTTATCGCTGAAACTTCTAGCGCGGGCGTGTATTTTACGGCCATTTTACTAGCTATCCAACTAGTACCCCAAACAGTGCTCGTGATAAAGAGCGCGAAATATGCTTTTTGTTTAGTGGTAAAATTCATTAGTGCTTAAAATGTCGCGTACCAGTTAGTACCATTGCTAAACCATTATCAACGGCATAGGCAATACTGTCTTTATCTCTTACTGATCCACCCGGTTGAATAAACGCTTTAATACCTGCGGTATGTGCTATTTGTATACAATCATTAAAAGGAAAAAATGCATCAGATGCAAGTACAGCTTCATTCAAATCGAAATGGAATTGTTTAGCTTTTTCTACAGCATGCCGAAGGGCATCGATACGGCTTGTTTGTCCGCACCCTTTACCTACTAATTGTAAATCTTTTACTAATGCTATGGCGTTACTCTTTAAATGTTTGCAAACTATATTGGCAAAGAGTAGATCTTCTTTTTCTTTATCGGTACATGTACGGCCACCAGTATCTTCCCATTTTTCGTAATTGATTGTATCTGCATCTTGTTCTAACCAACCATTTAGTACAGACTTCTTTATGCTAGTAATAGCAGTTGTTTGTAATAGCTGTAGGAGAATTCTGTTCTTTTTGCTTTTTAAGATGGTTAAAGCTTCTTCTGTAAAGTTTGGGGCAATAAGCACTTCAAAAAATATTTCATTAATGGCATTGGCAGTTGCTTCGTCGATGGTTTTATTGGATACTAATACACCGCCAAATGCGCTCTCAGGATCTCCTGCTAATGCAGCATCCCAGCTATCTTTCACGGTATCTCTAGCTGCTATACCACATACATTGGTATGTTTAATAATACCGAATACAGCTTTATCATAATCAGTAAAATCTTGAATAAGTTGTACTGCAGCATCTACATCCACTAAATTATTATACGATAATTCTTTGCCATTCAATTGGGTAAATAAGTCAGCAAGTTTACCACTAAAAACAGCTTTTTGATGTGGGTTCTCGCCATAACGCAATACCTGCTGATCGAGCGGGTTGAAATAGTTGCTAATAGCTATATCATAATGCATTACTACTTCAAAGGCTTTTGCAGCAAAGGCTTTGCGTTGTTCAATACTGGTAAAGCCTGCTTGCGATTTTAATAAATGCAATAATTCATTATAACTATCTTTTGCGGCGATTACGGTAATGTCGCGAAAATTTTTAGCCGCAGCGCGAATCATACTCGGTCCGCCGATATCAATTTTCTCTATAATTGCTTTTTCTTCTGTGGTAGTACGTAGGGTTTCTTCAAAAGGGTAGAGATCTACAATTACCAGATCTATCTCAGGAATTTGGTATTGTTTCATTTCAATCAAATCCTGTTCCTCATATCTTCTTCCCAAAATACCGCCAAATACAACAGGATGAAGGGTTTTAACTCTTCCACCTAAAATAGAAGGATAGCCGGTTAAACTTTCTACGGGTACACAAGGAATCTTCAATGATTCTAAGAATTGCTGTGTACCACCTGTAGAATAGATGGTAATTCCCAAGTTATGTAGTTCTTGTGCTATGGGGGCTAAACCGTCTTTATAAAAGACAGAAATTAGGGCCGATTGTATTTTCTTTTCCATGATGCGCAAAAGTAAGTGCTCTTAATTAAAATGATAATAAATATATATAGTGCAACGGTTTGCGGAATGGTAAAGGAAATATTAGTGATGCTTGCGAAAGGAAGTTGCGCCATGGCTTCTACCCAATTGTTTAACCAAGAAAGCGCTAAATAAATGAGCTTGCCAATATACATAGCTAAAACAGGAATACTGCTAGTGATTAGCAATACTAACTCCAAATAAAGCACAACACCAGAAATAGGAATAGCTATAAAATTGGTAAATAAGAATATAGTTGGGAATTGATGAAAATGGTAAAGTAGCAAGGGAAAGGTGAGTATTTGTGCTGCTAAGGTTATAGCAACAGACTCCCAACAGAGCAGCAATATTTTGTTTTGAACAAATACTAGGTTTTTTATCGGGATGTAGAAACAGATGATACTTATTACAGCTGCAAACGACAGCTGAAAGCCAATATCCTCCATCAGTAAAGGGTTGTAAATAAGAATACAAATTGCGGCTAATGCCAATGCATTTAATGAGTTATTCTTTCGCTTTAATAATTTCCCCAAACTCATACAGGTGAAAATAATTGCTGCACGAACAATGCTTGGGGCAGCGCCAGTGAGTAAAGTAAAAAGCCAAATAATTATGATTACAATAGTAAACTCTATTAATGCGTAATGTAATTTATTCCGAAATGGATAGAGTAGTTTAAGTAGTAATAGATAAATCATACCCAAGTGCATACCACTAATAGCTATGATATGTATAATACCTGTTTTGCTATAGGCGTCTAATAAATGTCTATCAATATTTTTCTTGTATCCAATAAGTAGAGCCTTTGCTATAGCAGCTTCTTGTTCTCCTTTAATATACTTATCTAGCAGTTGTATAATGAAATTTTTTGCACGTAGTAAATAACTATTAATCATTGAAGGAAGTTGTTTTTTTACAAGTTGAAAATCTTTTTCCTTCATATAAGCCTGGTAATAAATACCTTGCGCAAAAGCATATTGTTGGTAGTTGAAGTTTGTATTTGTATGCGCAGCTATACGTTGTGGGGTTTTGTTGAGTAATAACCAGTTATTTGGTGTAAGGATAGAATCATTGATGGTTAATGGAAAATAAATTCGAATTCGTCCATTTTTTTCGAGTACCGTATCCGATTCTTGCCATTGTATAATTTTAGCGAGTATGGATGTAGATTTTTTGTGTTGCTGTAATGGCTCTTCAATCTCTACCAAAACTTTGGCTTGCTTCGATTGTAAAGAGTCGGTAGGAATTTCTGCTAATCTGTATTGCATGAATAGTATCCCCGTAGCGCATATAGTTAAGCATAGCAGTGAAGCGGTGAGTATTTGTATGCGGTAGGCCAATTGATAACTAGGGAAGCGTAGGAATAGAAATAAGAAAAAGCAGGTAAGCAATACAAATGTTATTTGTTTAATTGAGAAAAGGGGTACATACTTTCCCATTAATAAACCGAGCATGAAAAAAAAGCAGGTTTTTATCAGTGGGTATTGATACCACGATTTTTCGCGAAGAAGGCGTTGCATGCAAAAAATCTACAAAAAAAAGCCATGAAAAAATCATGGCTTTAAAAATCAGGTATAAATACGTTACTTACTCAAATTCATACTACGTTCTTTATATAGGGTGCGGAAGTAAGGATCGCGTAAATCCTTGATAAATCGGATGGCCTCGCCCGTGCTCTTCATTTCTGGACCTAATTCTTTATTTACGCCAGGAAATTTATCGAAACTAAATACGGGCTCTTTAATGGCATAACCTTCGAGTTTTTTCTCCATGGTAAACTCGGTAAGCTTAGCAGCATCTAACATTACTTTAGTAGCGATATTCAAATAAGGTATTTGATAAGCTTTTGCAATAAATGGAGTTGTTCTAGAAGCGCGTGGATTTGCTTCAATTACAAAAACTTTTCCGTCTTTAATGGCAAATTGAATATTAATCAAGCCCTTAATATTTAATGCACGGGCAATTTTATCTGAATAATATTCCATGGTTTCAATAACTAATGGCGTAAGATTGAAAGCGGGCAATACGGCATTACTATCGCCACTATGGATACCTGCAGGTTCAATATGCTCCATAATACCCATAATATGGAAATTCTCTCCATCAAAAATGGCATCTACCTCAGCTTCCTGACAACGATCTAGGAAATGATCAATCAAAATTTTATTACCAGGGATATGTTTCAATAGGCTTACAACCGCTTTTTCTACTTCTTCGTCGTTAATAACAATTCGCATTCTTTGTCCGCCTAAAACATAACTGGGTCTAACCAACACAGGATAGCCAACTTTATTCGCCACTTCAATAGCTTCTTCAGCTGTATAAGCGGTTCCATATTCTGGATAAGGGATATTCAATTCCTTCAACAAATCACTAAACCGGCCCCTATCTTCGGCAATATCCATATTGTCGAATGAAGTACCAATAATCTTAATCCCCTTTTCATGCAGGCGCTTAGCGAGTTTGAGGGCTGTTTGTCCACCCAACTGCACAATTACGCCATCTGGCTGTTCTAATTCAATGATTTCCCAGAGATGTTCCCAAAAAACAGGCTCGAAATAAAGTTTATCAGCCATATCAAAATCGGTGGAAACAGTTTCGGGATTACAGTTCACCATAATGGCTTCATATCCACATTCTTTGATGGCTAATAGTCCGTGTACACAGCAATAATCGAACTCAATCCCTTGTCCGATGCGGTTTGGGCCACTGCCCAATACAATAATTTTTTTCTTTTTTGAGGGGATCGACTCGTTGGAAGGAAGTGTAGGGTTCATTTCTAGAAGAATTGCGCAAAATTAGGGGTAGTGAACCATTTTTTGGGTTATTTTTTGAAATACGCTAATAATAGGAACAGATTAGGCATTTTCTTAATTTTAACGTATTGAATAATATGAAGAAAGGATTAAAAATAGGGTTGATCATTACAAGTATTTTGCTCGGGTTATTGATACTCATAATTGTATTTATATCTCCTATAACTAAATATTTGATTGAAAAAAATAGTGAGCAATATACGGGTAGGGTAATCCGAATGGATAAGCTTGCCATTAATATCTTCAATGGATCAATAACTGTAAAAGGATTTACAGTATACGAAGCTAAAAGCAAAAGTATTTTCTGTAAAGTTGATCAACTCGATTTGAATATTGCAGTATATAAACTTTGGGTGGGTGAATATGATATAACATCAGTTATTGTAAACAAACCTTTTTTACAAGTTGTGCAAAAGGGAGAGCATTTTAATTACGATGATTTGATGAAGCGATTTTTATCGGAAGATAGTGCAGATAAAAAAGCACCCTCGAAGCCTATTCAATATTGGGTAAGAAATATTGAGTTAAAAGATGGAAAGATAGCGTATACGAATACAAAGCCGCTTACAAAAATTGATATTATTAAAGCGAATTTGCAAATGCCATTGGTTGCATGGAATGATTCTATGTATTTAATGAATGGTAATTTCTCATTGGCAACAGGCGGAGATTGTAAAGCCAATTTAAAATTGAATGTAAATAGCTATGCATATCAATTACAAACAAGTGTAGCAGGGTTAAATATCAGTATGCTATCTCCTTATTTAAAGGATTATTTGAAAGTGAAATCGCTGGATGGTTTGGTAGAAGCGAATATGCATATCAGCGGCAACTTTAACCATCCAACAGCTATTGCGGCATCCGGGGAAATAAAAACAAGAAAGTTTTCAATTATTGATAATACCAATGAATTGCTTACTGCTATTGAGCTTACAGAGATTAAGATGGATACAATTAATACGCAGAAAAACATGTTCAACTTTGCGTATATAACTATGGATCACCCTTTTTTTAGGTTGAGTATGTATGATAAGGGGTTCAATTATGAGCGAATAATGACTACGCCACTTACTGTTTCTGGTGATACATCAGCAAAAGTATATTCAAACATTTTCTTGATGATGAGTGCTTATATACAAGAAATTGTAAGGGAGTATGATGTAAATAATTATAAGGTTAATAAGTTATTGATTACTCGCGGACAGTGCATATTTACTGATTTTACACACGGAGATAAGTTTAGGTATGTGCTCGACTCTATGCGGTTAGAGAGTAATAGAATTAATAGCAATAATCCTTTTTTGCTATTTTCTGTAAATGCACGATTGAATACCTCTGGTAAGTTAAAAGGAACACTTAAAGTAGATCCTAAGCATTATAAAGACATAGATATTGATGCGTCTATTAAAGAATTATTGATAACTGATTTTAATCCTTATTCAAAATATTATGTAGCTACACCATTTTTAAATGGAACGATTTCATATGTAAATCGAACAACTGTTTTGGGTGGGAAGTTGGATAGTAAAAATGTATTGGATATACAGCAGATTAAAGCTGGAAAGAAAGTGAAAAATTCCACAGCCATGAATTTGCCAGTACGTTTGGCAGTGTCTTTGTTAAAGGATGTAAAGGGCAATGTGCACTTAGATATACCCGTAAAAGGAAGTTTAGATGATCCGAAATTTAAATGGGGTAAGGTAATTTGGCAAGTCATAAAAAATTTAATTGTAAAAGCGGCTACTGCGCCTTTTAGGTTATTAGCAAATATGTTTGGGGGTAAGGAAGAAGATTTTAAGGAAATGCAGTTTGAGTATGCACAAACGGAGATACAGCCGAACCAACAAACCATACTCGATAGATTAGCAAAAGTTGCTGCTGGTAAGCCTGATTTAAAAATTGATTTGATTCAGGTTACAAATCTGCAAGATGATATGGAAGCGATTGCGGTGTATGCTATAAAGAAAAATTATTTGGGTATTGGTGATATGGTAAGCAATGTGGTTGCTAAACAACGAACAGACAGTATTACAAATAATGATTCTCTTTTTGTACAATACATAAATGCCCAATTACGAACAAGTTCAGCCATACAGTCAACAGAAGAAAAATGTATTCAGTTAATGGGGAAAGAAAAATTAGGGCTAATGGTGCAAGAGCAGATGCGGAAAAGAAATGAAGCTGTTCGCAGCTATTTAATTGATCAGCAGAAAATAGCTGATGCCAGCTTACAAATTTCAAATACAAAAGAGTTGAATCAGCTACAGAAAAGCTCTCCACCTAAGTATGTAATTAATGTATCGATAAAAGAATAAAAATAAAACATATGAAATATAGTTTTGGCTTATTAGTAATTATAATGATGGCTGCTTGTTCAGCCCCACATGTTGCAAGTACAACCACTGTTGCTGGCGCCAATTTAAGTAAGTATAAAACATTTGGTTTTTATGAAATAAAAGCCAGTGGCGATACATTACCTGAATTTTTTAATGAGCGTGTTGGGTATTTGAAAGAGGCGATAACGAATGAACTTACGAAGAAAGGATATCAAAAATCTACTCAACCCGAGCTATTCATTAATATTGGTATTGTGGTAAAAGAAGAGGTTCAGACAAGAGAAATGAACTGGATGACAGACGGGCGTTATCGCTATACAGGTCAGCGTAACTATACTTGGCAGGCAGGAGAGGTAGAAGTTGGTAGGTATAGAAATGGTACGGTTACGTTGCATATAGTTGAAGTAGCGTCTAACAATATGTTGTGGCAGGGTACTGTTGAAAAAGTAATTCCAGATAGAAAAGATAAAGTGGTGCAAGTAATTAATGAGGGTATGAGTAAGTTATTTGCTGGGTTTAGTTCTTCTTCAAAGTAATTATGCAGTATGGAGTTTGGAAGAGTACCAGCAGAAACATTAGATCACATTCATTTTGATTTACCGGCTGATCCTGTTTTTAATGCTACTGTTTTATCTGGTGTAAAAGTAGCTAATCCTAAAGTGTATTTAGGTTGTGCCAAATGGGGACGAACAGAATGGATCGGTAAAATTTATCCGCCTAAAACAAAAGAGAAAGATTTTTTGCAGCATTATGTGCAGCACTATAATAGTATTGAATTGAATGCTACGCATTATAAAATTTATGGCCCAGCTGGCATTGCCAAATGGGCTGCTACTGCTGCTGGTAAAGATTTTAAGTTCTGCCCTAAAATGTACCAAGGCATTACACATAGAGGTGCATTGGGAAATAAACAGTTTGCGCTCGATGAATATTTACGTGGGATAGTGGCGTTTGAGGACAAATTGGGTCCCATATTTGTGCAAGTGAGCGATAGTTTTTCTACCAAGCGGAAAGATGAACTATTTTCTTTCTTAGCAAAATTGCCAACGGATGTACAATTTTTTCTGGAGGTTCGTCACCCCGATTGGTTTGCAAAAGATGCTGTGCGTACGGAGATGATGACGTTTCTTAGAGCGAGCAATATGGGTATTGTAATAACCGATACCAGTGGCCGGCGCGATTGTGCGCATATGTACTTAACGGTTCCTAAAACATTTATTCGTTATGTAGGTAATAGTTTACATCCTACAGACTTTACAAGGGTAGATCAATGGATTGAGCGCATGAAAACTTGGTTAGATAAGGGTATGGAAGAATTGTATTTTTTTATGCATATGCATGATGAAGCGTATTCTCCCGAACTAACTGTATATCTGGTAGATAAGCTGAATGCTGCTGCTGGATTGAGTTTACAGAAGCCTGTATTTATTCAGGGGCAACAATTGCTTTTTTAATATTGCTTCGGTATAGATCATTTTACTTTGCATATTTCTTCCCAGCGAGAGGTATAGCGATTGCTGCGTAGTTCTTGCCGCATTTTCCAGTTACGGGTGGTACCCGATGAGGCAAATTTTAGCATATCATCACGCATGGCAAAGTTTACATTATCGATGGCGCTCATGAGCATTCTATTTTTTGCTGTTGTGGGTGGGTTGAATAGTGTGCCTTGTATAGTATTATCGGGTACAATATGACTCAGCATAACACCTGCTTTTTTATATATGCGACCAGGTTCAAATAGTTTTTCTACTAATTGTATAGCAGGCTTAATGAGTTCATGTGTTATAGAAGTAGCCACGGGTAGTAGTAGTTGATCGCCGATGGTTGGTCCGTGTTTGAAGTAGGTATTATGTGATTGTTCTTTAGGTACTACAAAAACGCTGATCATTGTTGCGGCGCCATGCTGGCGCCGCAATTTCTCTGCAGCCCTTGCTGTATAAGTAGCTACAGCTTCTTTAATGGCTTTGATATCGGTTACCGGTGAACCAAACATACGTGTTGTAGCAATCATTTTTTTCTGCGTTCTTTCATCGTTCATGCGCATGCTTTCTTCGCCACTTAATTCACGAATCAAGCGCATACCTACTACACCTCCTAAGTTTCGATGTGCCCATTCAATATTTTGCTTACTTAAATCGAGCGCAGTATTTATTTGTAGCCTACGTAGTTTGGTAGCGTATTGATAACCTACGCCCCATACATCTTC
>JBDKJW010000016.1:0-21703 GCA_039796395.1 Bacteroidota bacterium | reverse complement strand
CTGTTCATACATTTAATGAATGGCCCATTTTTACCACTAATCATCCATCTACTCAAATGGTCAAAGGAGCATATACCTTCAGTGCCTCCAATTATTATGCATTAGCAGATGGCCAGTTTTTTATTGGCCCGAAAACAATTGTAAAAGAGTTTCGAGGAATCGTTCCATTATTTATTGCGGCCTATTGCGAAACGCGTGAGGAATACCTAGATGACTATGGTAAACAGGGTGTTAAGAGCATGGAAATATTGCACAGTATTTTTGGCGAACTACCATTCAATAGTTATTCTATATTGCTTAGAAAAGCCGTTCCCTTGGCAGCCAACTCAGCGCCCCCCTTTGGAATGGAGCATTTAAAAAGTTCTACTTTTTTTGGAGATACATCGGGAATTAGATTAAAAGCAATGCATGAAGAGGCATTGATAAAAACAATGACTACCTACTTACATCATATGGGTCATGCCTTTATACCTATGCGCTGCTATGGCGATAATTATCGCCCTTATGTAGAAGAAATTCCGCACATCATTAATAATATTTGGTTTAACGAAGGCTTTATGTGGTTTTTGGCTTATGAAAAATTGAAATCATCTGAATGGGAAAAAATATTTTATACGAATACATATAAAGCTGCTTCTCCGATAAAAAAACTGAGTTTGCAGGAACTTTCACAAACAGCTTCATTGATGTATGCTGCTGATTTTAGGCTTGGAAAAGCTGTTTATTCCAGGGGTGCGATGATGGCCATTGAAATGAATAATTATGTAAAAGAAAAAACAGGAGGGAAAAAATCTATGCTCGATGCATTACAATTTTTGTATAACTGGACGAAGAAAAACAAGCGTGCTTTTTCAATGGATGAGTTTCCAATACTACTTAATGAATCATGTGGTGTTGATTTGAGTCATATTTATAAAAAATGGCAGCAGCCAATCGAATGATCAGGTAGCTTTTTATTTAATATTCATAAAACCCTTTACCTGTTTTTTTTCCCAAATCGCCTGCATCTACTTTTTGTTTTTGCAAGGCAGATGGCGTTAATCGTTTGGGGTTATCCAAGGCCTCCCAAACAATTTGGCTTACCCCATAATTAATATCTAAGCCAATCAAATCCATTAATTTAAAAGGCCCCATTTTAAAGCCGGCATTTTCCATTATAGCATCTGCTTGTTCTATACTAATATGCCCTTGTTCTACCATATACATGGCTTCTAAATAAAAATGCCTGGCAACTCTATTAACAATAAACCCTGGTGCGTCATTACATAATACTGGCGTTTTGTTCATTTTTTTTGTCACTGCAATAAGCTGTTCAATAACTAATTCACTTGTATTTTTTCCCTTTATAACTTCTACCAATTTCATCAATGGAGCAGGATTAAAAAAATGCATCCCTGCAAATTGGTTAGGATATAACAATTCTACCGCTAGTTTATTTATGCTAATAGAAGAAGTATTACTGGTGTAGATTGTTGCATTTCCATTTATGGCTACTAACTGCTGGAACAAATCTGTTTTAGCCGCTATCTTTTCAACAATCGCCTCAATAATCAAATCGGCCTTACAAGAAGCTATATCAGTTGTACATGATATACGCGCTAAACAGCCTACGATTTCTGCCGAGTTCAGTAACCCCTTCTCCTCCATTTTCTGTAATTGCTTATCGATTTGATTATTCGCTTTTTCAAGTACACTGGCATTTACATCGAATAAAATTGTGCGAAACCCCGCAAGCGCCGATACTTGGGCTATACCAGCACCCATAGTGCCTGCCCCGCAAACAACAATAGATTGAATTTGCTTCATACCTGCAAGATACTTACATCTTTTCCACCCTACTGCAAAGAAGCTCAAATTTGGAATATGAAATACTAATTTTACAATGTGGCAAAATCAGCACATCAACAATTAGCGCTTTTTGGGTTACCCATAGAAGAAACCCCCATCCCCAAAAAGAAGCCCCCCATTCCTGCAAAGCCAGCAGCGCAAAAAACAGCACCGGCACAAGTGGTATACGTCAGCGAACAGATTGTGGTGAAAGTGAAAAAAGAAGAAGGGAAAAGAGGAAGAAAGTCTTTTAAAGAAATTGATGCAACGGTAGATTTAATTGAAGTGCCTGATGAGCAAACACTATCACAGAAATTATATTATAGTATCAGTGAAGTTGCCAGTTGGTTTAAGGTAAATACTTCTTTACTACGTTATTGGGAGAATGAGTTTGATATTTTACAACCCCGTAAAACCCGAAAAGGCGATCGTTTATTTAGGGTAGAAGATATAAAGAACTTGCAGCTTATTTATTTCTTATTACGTCAACGAAAGTTTTCTATTGAAGGGGCCAAAGCTTATCTAAAATCGAACAAGCAAAAAATTGATACGGAAACAAAATTGGTAAACGCCCTAACTGGGCTCAAAGAGTTTTTATTAGCGCTAAAATCATCCCTTACTGTTCAGTAATTCATTTTCTTTATGGCGAATAATAATATCCGTAAATGCAGCAGCTAATTGTAAGCCTTTTTCTTCTATTGTAGCAATGATCATTAAATAAATCTGTTCTCTATTACTTAGGAACTCTTCCACTGTTTCATCCATCGACCCAAAATATTCAACTAATAGTACATGTGCATTTTTGCCTGTATCAATTAAATATATTTGAGGGGTTTGTACAAAGGGCTGTACCAACCTTTCTCTAACTGTAGCTAATAGTGCCGTTAATTGCTTCGCATTTGCATTAATATCAACCTCAATTCTCAACTCAACTTTCCGTTGTGTTCGCAATGAAATATTATCAACAATTGTATCAACCATTTGCTTGTTTGGAACAGAGATAAATGTTTTTTCAGTTGTGCGAATACGTGTGCTTCTCAACCCAATTTTCTCCACAGTGCCCGAAAAGCCATTTACTTTCACCAACTCCCCAACACTAAAGGGCTTATCAAAGAAGATTATAAAGGAAGCAATTAAGTTTTCCATACTTTCTCTTGTAGCCAACGCAACTGCGGCACCTACAATGCTCAACCCCGTAAGCACACTACTAATATCCTTATTAAAAGAAAAGCGAATAATCATAAGTATACCTATAATTACAACTATAGCCTTAAAGAAATCTTTGAAGAAAATAATGAGTTGATTATCCGTTTGATCGGGTGTTAGGTTTGCCTTTTCTTCCAATAAAAGCGCTACAAAATCTATTACCCTACGTACTAGCCAAATAAATACTATTATCAATGTTCCATCAGAAACAGCATCTATTAACCTTCTTAATGAAATTCGATAAATATTGATATTCAGTACTGCAGGAAAATTTAATTTATCTAATGCAATAATGGTGATAATGAGGAGTAAAAAATAATCTAGTGGCTCCACAACTAAATCTAAAAAAGAATCTCTTGCAACAGATTTTCCGGCCTTTCCTACAAAACGAAAAAGTAAACGAGCTATATATTTTGAGATAATTCTTTTTAGCAATAAGGCAATAAAAATTGTAAGTCCTACATACAAGTAGCTTTCTACCGTATTATTAAGTATTACCTGCTCTAATATTTTTTCCATTTGCTATTGAAACTTTTTTAGCTCCATATGCTCACCATCAAAGCTTGCATAGGTGAAATTACGAATCCAATCTCCTAAATTAATATACCTACTCGCTTCATTTAGCGCAAAATCGATGGGGTAGTGCCTATGCCCAAAGATAAAATAATCATATTTTTTTTCTGTGAGCACTTTCTTACAATAAAGAATCAGCCATTCTTTATCGGCACCAAGAAATTCTTCATCGGCTGTACCCGTTTTCTCCCTGCTTTTCTGGCTAAAATAATTGGCTATACCAATTCCCCAATTTGGATGAAGCATGCCAAATAACCACCTGCAAATAGGGTTACGAAATATTTTTTTCAAAAATTTATATCCATGATCATGTGGGCCTAATCCATCTCCATGTCCGATTAAAAAGCGCTTCCCATTCCATATATATTCTTTAGGATCATGAAATACTGGAATATTTAATTCTTCTTCAAAATAGCCACTCATCCACATATCATGGTTACCGCTAAATACATACACGGGAACCCCTTTATCGGTGAGTGAAGCTAATTTACCAAGCAACCGAACATAATACTTGGGTACTGCCTTTTTATATTCAAACCAAAAATCAAATATATCACCTACAATAAAGATGGCGGCGGCTGTGGTTTCAATCTCTGTTAAAAATTGAACAATCATTTTTTCTCTTACAAGGCTTGCTGCATAGTTTGGTGCTCCTAAATGAAAATCGGAGAGAAAATATATTTTTTTGCCAACGGGTATATTAGTACTCATACCTTTTATTATTGTTGTACCAAAAAACAAAATACTTCTTTCGGGCCATGCACTCCAACAACCAATGTTTTTTCAATATCCGCTGTTCTGCTTGGGCCCGTGGCTAAGCTAACCAATGATGGAAAATAAGTGCCATGTTTAGCCCGCAGTTGCATTAGTGCATCATCAATATCATGAACAAGTTGGGATGTATAAGCGATACAAATATGTACAGGTGCATATACACTCGTTGTTCTGCCACTTTCATGAGCACTACTTAATAATATACTCCCTGTTCTTGCTACTAAAAACTCACAGCCCGTTATTGCACAATCACAGGTTGCTAAATCATTACTATACTGTAAACCTAATCCTACTCCAGCTAGTGTATTTTGCCATTCATTTTCTCTGCAATAAAGTTTATCCCATTTTCGGGTTTCAAACAGCGATTTTAATTGTAGGGCTAACTCTGCCTCATTGCTACAATAAGAAAACCGCCCCTGAAGGGTGCTAAAATTAGCCGCGAATTCAAGTGCAGCGTCGTCCTCTCCTTGCGGCACAAACATATGTGGATTAACGGGTATAGCAGGAAAGGGAACAGGCACTTTATGTTGAAGTGCCTGCTTTATTTTTTGTAAAATTTGTTCTCTCGAATTACTCATGCAATAGTTTCTGTGTTCTCCGCCGTATTTATGGGTGCATCTTCCGTTGCATGTCCATTTGCCTGCTCGGGTTCTATCTCTAATAATTTTTTCTCCTCAAAAGGTCGTTTACCAATCAAGGTTTCTACATCGCTCTTGTGCAATACTTCCTTATCTAATAACTCTTTTGCTAATGTTTCTACTTGCTCACTTTTTTCACGCAATAAATCGAGCGTGCGGGCATAAGCAGCATCAATAATATTTCTTACTTCTTCATCTATAATTTTTCCTGTTTCTTCACTATATGGTTTTGTAAAGCTATTCTCTTGTGAAGGATCGTAGAAGCTTACATTACCTACTTTTTTATTCATACCATAGGCAGTAACCATACTGTAGGCAATACGCGTAATTTGTTGTAAATCGTTTGATGCACCAGTAGATATTTTTCCGAAGAAAATTTCTTCAGCTGCTCTTCCACCTAATGTCATACAAATTTGATCCATCAATTGATCTGTATTATACAAGTACTGTTCGGTAGGCGTGTATTGCGCATAACCCAATGCTGCTGTACCTCTTGGCACGATAGTAACTTTTAATAAAGGGTATGCATGTTCTAAATACCAACCACAAACTGCATGACCAGCTTCGTGGTAAGCAATGATTGATTTTTCATGTGGGGCTATAATTTTATTTTTCTTTTCTAATCCGCCAATCACCCTATCAATAGCATCTTGGAAATCACTCATGTCTACAGCTTCTTTTCCTTTACGCGCCGCAATCAATGCAGCTTCATTACAAACATTGGCAATATCTGCGCCAGCAAAACCTGGGGTTTGTTCGGCTAACTTATGTAAATCAAGTGTTTCAGATACTTTAATCGGTTGTAAGTGTACTTTTAAAATGGCTTCTCTTCCTTTTACATCTGGCTTATCAATAGATATTTGTCTGTCGAAACGACCTGGCCTCAACAAGGCACTATCCAATACATCCGGCCTATTTGTAGCTGCCAAAATAATGATACCGGTATCTCCACCAAAACCATCCATCTCCACCAATAATTGGTTCAAGGTATTTTCACGTTCATCATTACTCATGATAGCATTTCTACCCCTTGCTCTACCAATAGCATCAATTTCGTCAATGAAAATAATACAAGGTGCTTTCTCTCGGGCCTGTTTAAATAAATCACGAACACGGCTCGCTCCAACGCCTACAAACATTTCTACGAAATCACTTCCGCTTAAGCTAAAGAAAGGTACTTGCGCTTCTCCTGCCATTGCTTTGGCAAGTAATGTTTTACCAGTTCCGGGAGGACCAACTAATAAAGCCCCTTTGGGAATTTTACCGCCCAATGAGGTATATTTTTTGGGGTTCTTAAGAAAATCTACAATCTCCATCACTTCAACCTTTGCCTCATCTAAACCGGCAACATCGGCAAATGTGATATTTACCTTAGTGCCTTTTTCAAAAAGTGTAGCTTTTGATTTTCCAATATTGAAAATACCACCTGGGCCACCGCCACCGCTTGGTCCGCCCATTTTGCGCATCAATAAAACCCAAACGCCAACAATTAGTAAAAGAGAAATAACCGTATTAAATACGGGCCCGAACCATTCGGGGTCATCCGCTGGTTGTGAGGGGGGTTGCACTAAATTCGGGTTCTCTTTATATATATCTTTTAGATCATCTGCGAATACTTTGTAATCGGCATAACCAAATTCAAACAAAGGAACATTGGTAACTTTTGCTTTCTCCTTGCTCAAATCTTTTTTGAATTTCTTTACATAATAGTCTTTATTCAAACTATCCGGAAAAATATACACTCGAATTTTACCCTTATTTTTTATAACATCATAACTCTGAACATCTCCCTTTTTGAGCATGTTATTGATAAACTCTTGCTGCGTAATTGTTGTAAGATCCGGACTAAAACGCATTAACTGCGCGGATAATATCAACACTAAAATTACTCCATAAATCCAGTACACACTGAATTTAGGGCCTTTTTTAGGGGCTTCATTCTTGTCAAAATTGGTACCGCTTTTTTGCGGTTTGTTTTCCTGTGCCATAAATTCTCCTCTTATCTACAATTAAATATAATGTTTAAGCCCTTTAAAAGTTCGCTATTTTATTATTCATGTGATTGTCCAACTGCATCGCTCCACATTTCTTCTAACTTATAAAACCTTCTTGATTCTGGATGCATTACATGTACTACAATATTTATATAATCAATTAATACCCATTGAGCCGCTTGTTTCCCTTCGTGTTTATAAGGCGCTTCTCCACAAACTCTTTTTACTTCATATTCTACAAAGTCGCTAATTGCTTTGATTTGTGTAGTGCTGGAAGCCTGACAAACAACAAAAAAATCGGCCGAAGCTTCAGGAATTTTTCGGAGATCTAAACTCAATACATGCTCTCCCTTTTTATCAAGGATAGCCTGAATAACCGTCTTGAAAATTTTTGAATTTCTAGTTAACCGAGTTACCGCTTTTTTTTCGCGGGATGAAAGCACAGAAAGAGGTTCCAATAATCAAGGGTTTAATGAATAAATGTTAACCTTATCTTCGTCAAAAATAGCATTTCTTTGTTAGGATTACCCGTTAAAAGAACGATTGGCGAACCGTTCATAGAATTATCCGCTATAAATAGTACCAACATCTATGCCATGAGCCAGTTACAAGCTAATTTGGCTGAACATGGTGCTAGTTTTTTCGCTCATGAGCAGTTTGCAGGAAAGGGGCAAAGAGGCAAAAATTGGCAAGCAAGCCCTGGGAAAAACCTCATTTTATCTGTTTTAGTAGATATTCAGCCCCTCGCAACACAATCCATTTTTAGTTTACACCTTTTTACAACCTTAGCTTGCCTAGATTTGTTGACCCCCCTACTACCCGATGAATTAAGTATTAAATGGCCGAATGATATTTACTGGCGTGACAGAAAGGCAGGGGGTATTCTCATAGAAACTGTATTTAGAGAAGGGCATCCATACTATGCAGTTGTAGGCATTGGTATCAATATAAACGAAGAAAATTTTCCCGAATTAGGCAAAAAGGCTGTATCCATTAAACAGATAACAGGGCAAACCATGGATCCGGTTATACTAGCAAAGCTACTTTGTGCGCATTTGAATAGTCGCTATAACCACTTATTGGCTGGAAAAATTGCTGATCAATTAGTAGAATTTAATAGTCATTTATTTAAAAGAAATGAAATCGTTAAGTTGAAGAAAAACAGCGCTACAGCCGAGTATCGCATTAAGGAAGTAAATCTTTCGGGTGAATTAATTGCCGAGGCGGGCATCCATTATATTTTTAGCTTTGGTGAGATAGAATGGATTATGCCGTAATCTTATCTATCAATAAATTCTTTTTATCCTGCGCTAAATACACGGCAGCATCATTACTCATAATCACTAAAAATTCTTTTTTATCTACTTTGAGTATATGATTTATGTTAACAATAAAACTTCTATGGGTTCTAAAGAAAGATCCATCTCCTTCCAAATATTCAAAATCAATTAATTTTTTTGTAATCGTTAGTGTGTTATGGGTAGTAGTAAAAATTTTGGTATAACTCCCCTCTGCCTGCAAATAAATTATATCATCTTTTTTAACAACAAAAATGGTTTCTGCTGTTTGAAGTACTATTTTTTTATCCTGCTGAAGGCTATTGTCTTTGAGTACTTCATACCGCATATTTGTTTGCTGAATAGAGGTTCCTTGCATTTTGCGAATGGCTCTTTGCAAATGCTCTAAGCGCAATGGTTTTAAGATATAATCTACTGCGGAGCTTTCAAAAGCGCGGAGCGAATACTCACTATATGCAGTAACGAATATGATTTTAAAATCAATCTGCCCTTTATCAAAAAAATCGAGGAGTTCAAAGCCACTATAGCCGGGCATTTCTATGTCTAGAAAAACCAGTTCAGGTTTTAGTCGATTAATTGTTTTAACTGCCTCAGGCACATCTTTACAATCAGCCAATACTTCTACCTCTTGAAAATGATCATTCAATAAACCACGCAATACCTTACGTGCATTCGGTTCATCATCAACAATAATCGCTTTCATTATGTATTCATTTAAGTAAGGTGATAATAAGGAATCAGTAATTCAACACAAGTACCCAAAGATTGATCATTATTATCCAATTTATCAATAATGGAATAACGAATGGGTATAGCATATAATTTATTAAACAAAGTTACGCGCTCATCAAGCGCTTTAGTAGCAAAGCTTTTGGGCTTATTCTTATTTCGTTCGTTAATGATCATAGATTGTTTTCTGCCAATACCATTATCATCTATTTGAATAAGCATACCCTCTTGCACGGCATTGAAGGAAATTGTTAATAGTTTTGCTCCTTGCTTATGCATAAGCCCATGTTTTACCGCATTTTCAGCCAGTGGTTGTAATAATAATGAGGGTATAAGTAGTATAGATAAATCATCTATCAAATCAATTTGAATTTGGTAAGAAAAATCACCATCAAATCTGGCCTTCTCTAACTCCAAATATAAGCGAAGGTTCTCCGTTTCATCTTTTAGTGTTTGTAATTGCTTCTCACTCGATTCTAAGGTTTTGCGCATTAAATCGCTGAAATTTCCTAATAAATTACTTGCCTCAATTTTTTTGTTATCATATACTAAGCCTTGCACTGTATTTAATACATTATATAAAAAGTGAGGATTCATTTGGGAACGGAGTGCCACTAATTGGCTTTTGAGTAATTTTTCTTGCAGTGTTTCTCGTGCAAGTAACCTGTTTGTCCACCAACGCATACTAAAATAAACAAGCCCTGCAATAGAAAGGAAAATGATTATTATAATCCACCATCTCTTCCAAAAAGGAGGTGAAATTGTGAAATCGAATCGCAACATTTCACTCTTATATTTACCGCCTGCATCCGATGCCTGAATTTGAAAAATATACTTACCTGGCGCTAATCTATTATAGGGAATACTTGTTATAAAATAAGCTGCAGTTCGCCATGCAGTATCTAAGCCTACTAATTTATATCTATAGAATAAAGAGGTTGCCGACTTAAAATGTAAGGCCTCTAATTGAAATGAAATATTGTTCTTATTGTAGGGTAAGAAACTATTACTCAGAAAAGTAGCGCCATTAGCAATGGCTTCAAATTTGGGGAAACGTATGATTTGATGCTGTATGGCCTGCGGCTGTCTATTCACAAGTAATCCATTCGTAGTAGCAATAAAAAATCGTTCTCTATTAACAGCAAAGTCATTTACTTGTAATTCCTCAAGTCCGAGTTCATCTAATAAGCCAGCTACTGTTTTTGTTTTTGAATCTATAATATCAATACTTTCATCAGTAAGAACCCATACATCTTCTCCATACAAAAAACACCTTTTAATATTATTACTTTTCAACCCCTCTGTAACTGAAAAATGCTTAACCGATTTTCTTTGCTGAATAAAGTATATACCATCTGTTGTTGTACCTGCTACCAATTGGCCATTTGCTTTCTCAATTAGCGACCGAGCTATGATGGGTGCTCCATTGGGTTTAGTAATCGCATATATATGGCCATTATAATTATATTCATATAATCCATCCTCATATGCCACCCAAAACCGCGTACTATCTGCCGCCATTAACGCGGCATTGCTTCTAATGTCTCGAATTAATAAAACGGAGTCTGTTTTATTGCCAACATATATTTTCTTGAATTGGGCATACAGTGAATTATTAATTACCGGTAACCGTTGCGTATATTTTCCAAAATTATTATTTATTATATAGGCGCTTCCGAAACTAGCTACTATGATATTATTGTCTTTATCACGTACAATTGCTTTACTGTAATTATACTCTTCAACAACATTTTTTTGAAGTTCTTTCAATATACCCCTATTGTTAAATATGAGCTTATTTTTTGTGTCATACTTAATAAACTCAACCTCACTCGATATAGGTAAATTATAATGAAAAACAGTATTCTTACCTACATCAAATGTTGCCAGTAACCCCTTACTGCTGCCTGTTACCACTTTTGTATTTGATAGTAATTCAACACGCATAATATTATCCATTGAATTACCTGGATGAACTTTATAGAGAATATTACTTAATGAAGGGCATACAAATAATCCATTATCGAGTGTGCTTATCCAGTAATTTCCTTGAAAATCTTTTACTACATCCGATACCCTTTCATTGGGTAGCACACAGGTTGTTTTTCCTGTTTCTGTATCCCACAAATAAGCACCCGTTTGCGCACATATCCATTGCTTGCTTCCACCAGTGGATGCAAAATGATAGATGTACGCTTCTTCAGGCAAATTAATGGCTGGTATCTTTCTAATACCGCTATCTTCAATAATAAAACCTGGTGCCCTTTTTTTCCCAAGTGACGCAACAGTTATCTGCTTACCCGTACATAACATTCTTGAGGCTCCTAAAACAAAGGGTATGGGTTTCCAAGATCTTTCTTTTGCTGGAAATTGCAATAAATATCCTTTCCCAGAATAAGCAATCATTTTGTTGTTTAAGGTATTGATATAGGTAATGCCAATCGATTCATTCGAAATAATCGTTCTGCTCACTAAACCTGTTTTTTTACTAATCTGATAAATCTTCTTTGTAGCCCCTATCCAAATATCATTTTCGGTAACTGCAACATTGAGAAAAACACTTGATCGATCGATCCCTTTATCCTTCAAGGCAAATTTTTTAAGTGAATCATTTTGTACATAATATAATTCTTTATAAAAATTCATACACCAAATAACGCCTTGTGGGTCTTGCTGCAAATAGCTAATCGACCTAAGATTTGTTTCACTAAAAACGATTTCCTTGAATGAATGTCCGTTGAACCTATATAACCCTTTATCTGTAGCTAGCCATATATAGCCTTCTTTATCATTAAGCATGTCATAAATAACCTGGGTAGGGGGCTGAACCGGATGCGCAAATTTTTGGGTATATGGGAATTGCGCATAAATACTACATATGCAATAAAATCCTAATAAAAAACATAACCCCCTTTTCATACCCATTCAAAATAATCAATTTGAAGATACTATATGTATGCAATTTTATGCGTTAAAGTAAGAAAGGCCTGCTTTATAAAAGAAAACCGGTGCTTCATGAAAAAAATAGGTCATGAGCCAATTAATCAAGCAATTTTACATTATTACTTAACAGTAATAATTGGGGGTAAGGAGGCTGCATCACATGCAGCCTTCTTCGTTTTTACACCATGCTGATTCCTTTATTACATTTGTGCAAATTCATGCATGGAACCGGTAAAACTCACATCTTTTTCCCACGGCTCTGGATGCGGCTGCAAAATAGCACCCATTGTACTCCAGGAAATTTTACAATCGAATAAGCAACAGCCCATTTTTGAGGAACTGCTCGTTGGTCATCAAAGCAATGATGATGCTGCCGTTTATTTATTGAACGAAGAAAAAGCCATTATTAGCACTACCGATTTTTTTACGCCAATTGTAGATGATCCATTTGCTTTCGGACAAATAGCAGCCGCAAACGCTATTAGCGATGTGTATGCCATGGGTGGAAAGCCGTTAGTAGCTATTGCTATTTTAGGTTGGCCCGTAGATAAAATAGCACCCTCCATTGCACAACAGGTTATTGAAGGCGGTAGGGATACTTGTGCAAAAGCAGGTATACCGCTAGCTGGCGGACATAGCATCGACTCTCCCGAGCCAATATTTGGGTTAGCGGTTACGGGTGAAGTACACCCCACACATATCAAAAAAAATAATAGTGCGCAAGTAAACGATTTACTTTTTCTTACCAAACCAATTGGCAGCGGCGTATTGGCCGCCGCACAAAAAAGAGGATTATTAGCCGAAGAAGACCTAACCATGCTAATTCAGCAACTCATACAATTAAATAATGTGGGTGAGGCCTTAGGCAAAATAGAGGGGGTGCATGCCATGACAGATATCACTGGTTTTGGGCTTATTGGACATTTAATGGAAATGACCGAAGGCAGTAAACTCGGTGCTATACTTAATTATTCCCAAATTCCAATTATCCAAGCCGCAAAGAAATTCTTAGCCCAACGCGTAGTACCCGATGCAACGTACAGAAATTGGAATGCATATAGTAAAGAAGTTCAGTTCGAAAAAGGTGTAGATGTAATGGAAGCTTTTTCTTTACTGCCCGATCCACAAACAAATGGTGGCTTATTAATAGCCGCTTCTGAAGAATCACTAAATACAGTTCAAGAAGTTTTAAAAACACATCATTTAGAAGCGTTTACATCTCCTATCGGTAAGCTTTCAAACTATCAAGAGAAAAGAATTAAAGTAGACTTATAGCAAAGCATCAATTTGTGATGCAAGTGTTCTGTCTAAATCAGTAACCATATTACCAGCATCGTGGGTACTCAACCAAATTTCAACCTTATTCCAAACATTGGTGAATTTTGGATGATGATTCATTTTCTCTGCTTCAATAGCTACCCTTGTTATAAAGCCAAAAGCTGCTGAAAAATCCTTAAAAACAAATTTTTTATAGAGCGTGTTATCTTTTTCTTCCCATGCCATTGTATATATTTTAAAAGATCATATTTCCCTTATTCTTGATCTGCTCATTGGTTAATTCAGCCACAAGCTGCACCCCGCTTAGGTTTCGCACTGTTGTCAAAATCCAGTTACATTTTTCATCATCAACATCATCATCTTTCATCAACCATAAAAAATCCATATGCTTAAACTCGGGTAGCAAATATTCACCATCGAACTGATTTTGGTAGAGATAATGGGTGAGCGGCGTAGTGGGTTCTTTAAATTGATAAATAGAGAAAAAATAATTTCTATTCTTTCGTTTCAGCTGTATTTCAATTTCAGGGTTTAATCTAAAATTATAGCCCAATTTATTATTGAGCTGCATACAAAACTGATAATTCTTTACCGTTGCTGTAATACCCAGCAAACGAGTGCCCTCAAAAAATTCTTCGTTGATTAAATCAACATCTAAACTCAGTTTCATACAAGTGATTAAAATTCAACTTCAACTTGCTTTTCTTCCTTGCCTCTTTTAAAAATTAATATAGTTTTATCGCCTTTCTTAAATTTAGAGAGCGACTGCATATAACTATTTACATCTACAAATTTATACTCGCCTAACTGTAACAGAATATCCCCTGCTTGTAGGCCTTTTTTCTCAGCTAGCTTTCCTGCACTTACACCATCAATTCTCATACCAGTACCCGAATAACCATAATCGGGTATTACACCCAAGCTAACAGTAAAACGTGTGCTACGGCCCATTTGTTGCTCAGCGGTTTTAGTAAAAGCGATCTTTCCCTTACTATCTGTTAATTCAATCGTTTTATATACCATACGCACAATATCTTTCTCCCCTTTATAATTTATTTTATCCCAATCATCTGTTGCTTTATGGTAATCGCTATGGCTTCCAGTAAATAAAAAAAGTACAGGAATATCTTTTCTATAAAAACTGGCATGATCGCTTGGTCCGCTACCTGCACTATCTATTTTATAGGCCAAATTACTGGCAACAGCAGGCACCACTGTACTCCATGTTGGTGAAGTGCCAAAGCCACCTATCGTTAATTTACGTGCTGTATCATATCTTCCCACCATATCCATATTAATCATATAATTAGCATTTACTCTTGCTGTAGGATTTTCTAACCAATATTTACTGCCAAATAAACCCAATTCTTCGCCAGAAAAATGCATAACCAAATAATTGTTATTGGCAGGTGATTTTACCTTTAGCAACCTTGCTAATTCCATTAAAGCCGCAGTACCACTGGCATTATCATCCGCACCATTATGAATTACACGTCCGGTATCCAAAGCGTTTTTATCTTCTCCAAAACCTAAATGATCGTAGTGAGCACCGAGTACAACCGTGTTGGTTGCTTGGTTATCAATAAAGCCAATAATATTATGCGCTCTGCGAATATTGTTCGTAAAGCCTACTTGTAAATCAATATTTACAGAAGCCGTATGATCATGTAAATATTTTTTGACGGCATTTTTAGTAAGATAAATTACGGGTATAGCTGTTGAAACCGATTTGTCGTTTTTATTAAATTGAATATTATCCGTTATGGCAGCACTATTATAAATAAACAGCGCTGTTGCTTTTTTTGCGGACATATTATTAGCCTCTTTTTTAATTAATTCCTCCAGATCAAAATGGGGATTGGTTTTATTTTCTTCTACAATATCTTTTAAGTCTTTAAACCAGGGCATCCCACTTTCATTCATTGCCATGGAAGGGCTGCCTTTTACAATGCCTTCTTTACTAAAAGCTAAAGGAATATATTCTTCGAATAAATCCAACGATTTTCCATCAATTTTTAAGAACGCAGTATTACTTACTTGTTTGCCCTCATTAATTTCAAATTCCTGTATATAACCATGGGTACCTGCGGGTGTCAGGCCCAATTGTTTGTAGTATGCAATGATATAATCCATCGCCAATTGCTCTCCTTTTGTACCTGTTCTTCTTCCTTCTAATTTATCATCGGCCAAATATTGAACATGTTTTTGCAAATTGGCTACAATTTGCGCATCTTCTTTCTCCAAAGCCAACCGTTGTTTTCTTTTGCTTTGGGCAGCTAATAAAACCGGACTAATTACCAATAAAACCATCCATTTTCTCATAAAAGCAGTTTGTACCGCAAAAATACAGAGTTAAAGCTTCCTATTCTCTTCCCGATATCGTAACCTTATGCAAAAAGCAGCACTTAGTTTTGCGGCTTGCAAAGTACAACACAACATATAGCTTTAGTGGGTAACCCTAATAGCGGTAAAAGCTCGCTTTTTAATGCCTTAACCGGGTTAAACCAAAAAGTAGGGAATTTTCCAGGTGTTACCGTAGATAAAAAAACGGGGGCATTTACACTTGATGGTGGAAAAGAAGCCGAGCTTATTGATTTACCGGGCACCTATAGTTTGTATCCCCGCCGTGCTGATGAATGGGTAGCTTATAAGGTATTGATGGGCGCCGACGAAGAAGTAAAAGCAGATATCGTGGTATTAGTTGCAGACGCTTCTAACCTTAAAAGAAATCTACTTTTCTGTAGTCAGATTATTGATTTAAAAGTGCCGGTTGTTATGGCACTTACCATGAATGATATAGCTGCCAAAAAAGATATTAAAATAGATATTAGCGGTTTAGAAGCAGATTTGGGAATTCCCGTAGTATCTGTAAACCCAAGGAAAAATAAGGGATTGAATGAGTTGAAAAAAGTAATTACCCAACTCACACGTTTACCGGAGCTATCAATAAAAAATAATAGGGATTTTATTGAGTTGAATAATTTATCGCCAGCCGCATTATCAGATATGCAGGTTTGCTTTCCAAATACCAGCCCGTATGCATCGCTTCATTATATGATTAATGGGGATGAATTAGTGCAAAATCCAGATCATCGATCATTGATTAAAAATATTGCTGCTAAGCATCAATTCAACCCCACTAAAACACAGGCTGAAGAGATTTTGCATCGGTATAGTCGGATCCGACAAATCATGCAAAAAAATGTAGTTGAAACTGGTCCGTTAGAAAAGAAATTATTTACCGATAAATTAGATGGATTACTCCTTCACCGCACTTGGGGCTATATTATTTTATTAGCTGTACTTTTTTTATTATTTCAAAGTATTTTTTGGTTGGCACAATACCCCATGGATACTATTGAAGCTGGTTTTGCAGCTGCAAGTGGCTGGTTTAATACTGTGTTGCCTGAAGTTTGGTGGAGTAATTTATTTATAAATGGGTTGATGGCTGGTTTATCTGGTATACTTGTTTTTGTACCACAGATTATGATCTTATTCGGGCTCATCACCATTTTAGAAGATACTGGTTATATGGCACGTATCAGCTTTTTGAGTGATAAGTTGATGCGTAAGGCTGGTTTGAATGGTAAGAGTGTAATGCCCATGATTAGTGGGTTTGCCTGTGCGGTACCCGCCATTATGGGTGCACGAAATATTGAAAATAAAAAAGAGCGCTTACTCACTATACTTGTTACACCACTCATGAGTTGTAGTGCAAGGTTACCTGTGTACACGATACTTATTTCTTTGGTGATAGATGATACTTACTATTTTGGATTCTTGAGTTTACAGGGTTTGGTAATGATGGGTTTATATTTTCTAGGAACCTTTATGGCTTTGATTATGAGCTATATACTTAAGTTTTTTATCAATATAAAAGAGAAAAGTTTTTTCATATTAGAGTTACCGATTTATAGAGCACCACGTTGGAAGAATGTAGGTACGATTATGATCGAGAAAGCACGCATTTTTGTAACCGATGCGGGTAAAGTAATTATGATCATTAGTTTATTGCTCTGGTTTTTGAGCGCTTATGGACCGGGTAATAAAATGGAAGAAACGCAACAAAAATATACAGCACTTATTGCTGCTCAGCCAGCGCAAAACGATTCTTTACAAAAACAATTAGCGGCCGAAAAATTACAATACTCTTATGCGGGTTTATTAGGTAAAAGCATTGAACCTGTAATTGCCCCTTTAGGTTATGACTGGAAAATTGGCATTGCACTCATTACATCTTTTGCTGCAAGAGAAGTATTTGTGGGTACGATGGCTACTTTATATAGTGTAGAAGAAACCGATGATAGTTCTTTACGTGCTAAGCTAGCTGCCGCTGTTCACGAAAACGGGAAGAAAGTATATACACTTCCTGCTGCACTCTCTTTAATGGTATTTTATGCATTAGCCATGCAATGTATGAGTACACTTGCCATCGTTAAGCGCGAAACGAAGAGTTGGAAATGGCCTGTGTTTCAGTTTGCATATATGACGGCATTGGCCTATGGAATGAGCTTGTTGATTTATCAGGTGTTTAGTTAGGAAATACTCACAATCCCTCCCACAACAACTTACTCAACTTCATCGCCAGCACCCAAGCTTCATTATCATTCCCCCAACTCTTGTCGGCATTTTCTTTTGTACAGATGCAAAAAATATATTCTTTACCATTTCCTTTTACATATAGTACTTCACTGCGACTTGCATTAACTGCACCATTTTTACTAGCCACAAAAACATTGGCGGGCACTTGTGAAATTGCTTGTTCATCCCAATAATTTCTACCTAATAAACGTATCATTTTCTCACTCAACGAATCGCTCAATAATTTTCGGGCAACAATCATCTCCATCAATTTCACCATTTCGCGGGGCGTTGTTTGTCCCCACCCATATTGGGTTCTATTATTTTCTCTACCGGGGGTTCTGCTATTTACACGAGTCTCTTTCAATCCAATACTATCCATTATTTCATTGATACGCGTGCCCTTACCAGCTAAACTTTGTAGCCATAAACTTGCCGTATTATCGCTAGTAGTTAGCATAAGCATGATTACTTTACTCAGTTCTATCTTGGCATTATTTTTCAAATTACCTACCACATCTCCATCATCATAAAACAAAGAATCGGTATAAGTAATTGTTTGATGATAATCAAGCTCACCTCTTTTTATTTTATCCATTACGCCTACTAGTATCGGCACTTTTACCATACTAGCCGTTGGGTAAATAGTATCTGCATGTATAGCTACTATTTTATTTTTTTGCAAATCGTGTACATATACACCCACATGGCCTTTAAAGCCAGTAACTAACTCGTTAATTTGTTGCGTAAGTTTTTTATCTGTCCGCTGTGCAAGGGCAGGCATCGCAAAACATAGCAGCACAAAAAAAGGGAATGATTTTTTCATCCCCCAAGATAATTTTTTTACCTCCATCATCAATCAATAAAATGCATATATACTGATGTGCCTTTTTCTAACTGACTTTCAACGGTTATTGTACCACCCAACATTTCAATAAAGTCTTTGGTAAGAATAAGTCCCAATCCACTTCCTTTTTCATCACCAGTACCCGTAGTACTTTGATAATGATCCCCATCAAATAATTTAGACTGCATATCAACACTCATACCCACACCTGTATCACTTACCGATACCATTACCCTACCTTCTTCTTTATGTGCATATACCGTAATCACGCCTTCTTTAGTAAACTTATTCGCATTGCTAATCAGGTTACGCAAAATAAATCGCATCGCATTAATATCGGAACGCACAAATAAATCCTCATCCACCAAATTCACCATGATATTCGATTTCAACGAACTCATTACTTCAAAGCTCTTAAACATATTACTCACCAAAGTACGCATATGCACTTTCTCTGTTTCAAAACCTTGTCCGCGCATTTGCATCGAGCCCCAATCTACCAGGTTATTCAACAATTCAACCGTACCATCAATTTGCTTACCCGCCATATTCATCAACTCCACCGAATCTTGCTGACTCAAAATTTTACGCGCATTCAATTCAATGATCGATTTTACCGCACCAATAGGGTTGCGTACGTCGTGCGCAATAATAGAAAGAATACGATTTTGCAATTCCATCTGTTGCTGCAACTTAATACGTTGCTGCTCGAGCTGCTTATTCAATAAATTTTGATCGAGCAGTTTTACTACCTGCCTTGCCAATGTTTGTAATGTAAAAAACTGTTCACTATTCAACTCGTTGGGCTTGGTATCCATTACAGAAATGGTTCCCATTTTAAATCCGCTACTATTTACTAACGGCACACCCGCATAAAATTGAATATAGGGTTCGCCTACTACAAGTGGACTATCAAAGAACCGATCATCCTTCGTTGTATCGGGCACTTCAAAAGCTTCTATTTCTGAAGCAATGGTATGGGCACAAAAAGAAATTTCTCTGGGGAATTCAGTTGCTTCAATACCAATTTTGGCTTTAAACCACTGGCGTTTAGCATCTATTAAAGAAATTAAAGCAATAGGCGTTCCGCAAATGGTGGCAGCCAATTGTACAACATCATTAAACTCATCTTCGTACATGGTATCGAGTACCTCATAGCGATAGAGTTCTTTCAAACGCTTTTGATCGTCTGATGGTATGGGGGGTGTTACCATGAACAGATTTATTTGCTTTAACGGCTCCTTCTTTTTGGGCATGGAAAGATGGTTATTCCGTGCCTTTAACGTAAAAAAGGGCTTTTTATTGGCTTCCTGTTTTAAATTACCGCAATATAACGCAGGGTTTTTATGTACGCAATAACAAATTATATGGTTTTCCAGGCTGCAAAAATCTCTTCAGCATGGGTTTTACTCACCGGTTTATTCAAAATTTTACGGATTTTACCCTTTTCGTCTATTAAGTAGGTTGTACGAAAAGTACCCATAAATGTATGTCCCATCATCTGTTTTAGTCCCCAAATACCATATTTCTGAACAATTTTCTGGTTTTCATCACTTACCAACCGATAGGGCAGTTTATGCTTTTGTTCGAATTTTTTATGACTTTTCACGGAATCTACACTTACGCCTATTACTTCAAACCCTTCTTTTTTCAACCTCTCATAATTATCCCTCAAATTACAAGCTTGGGTAGTGCAAGTAGGTGTATCATCCTTTGGGTAGAAGAATAACACCACTTTTTTCCCCAAATAATCTGCTAGTGCAATAGGTTCTCCATCTTGATCAACCGCTTTAAAAGCCGGTGCTTTTTTGCCTTCTGTGGGTAATGCCATACTATTAATATTAAGTTTCTTTATAACAGTTTCTTTTTGCAAAGGTTTGCCATCTGGAGCTTACATTTGCACAATTTATTTTTTTATACCATGCCCAAGGATACTTCAATTAAAACGGTATTGATTATTGGTTCTGGACCGATTATTATCGGACAAGCCTGCGAATTTGATTATTCTGGTTCTCAAGCTGCGCGCAGTTTACGTGAGGAAGGAATAAAAGTGATCTTAATCAATAGTAATCCGGCTACTATTATGACGGACCCTATGATGGCCGATAGGGTGTATCTATTGCCACTTACCGCAGAAAGTATTGAGCAAATTTTACAAGAGAACCAGATTGATGCGGTGTTGCCTACCATGGGCGGACAAACAGCCCTCAATCTTTGTAAAGAAGTAGATGAGTTGGGTATTTGGGAGAAATATAATTGTCGTTTAATTGGCGTAGATGTGGCTGCGATTGATACCGCAGAAGATAGGGAGAAGTTTCGCCAGTTGATGGTAAAAATTGGTATGGCCGTAGCCCCCAGTCATGTAGCAAATAGTTTTTTAGAAGGAAAAGAATTTGCCCAACAAATAGGTTTCCCGCTAGTTATTCGCCCATCTTTTACCTTGGGTGGAACGGGTGGTGGCTTTGTACATAGCAAAGACGATTTGGATGCTGCGCTTGATCGTGGCTTAAAAGCTTCTCCTATTCATGAAGTGCTCGTTGAAAAAGCTGTTCTAGGTTGGAAAGAATATGAGCTCGAATTATTAAGAGACCAGAACGATAATGTAGTAATTATCTGTACCGTTGAAAATGTAGACCCCATGGGTGTACATACCGGCGACTCCATAACGGTTGCTCCGGCTATGACCCTTAGTGATACTGCATTTCAGGAGATGCGCAATAAAGCTATTCTCATGATGCGCTCTTTAGGAAATTTCTCCGGTGGTTGTAATGTTCAGTTTGCATTAAACCCCGAAACAGAAGAGTTGATTGCTGTTGAAATTAATCCGCGTGTGAGCAGATCTTCTGCACTAGCTTCTAAAGCAACGGGTTACCCTATTGCAAAAATTGCTGCTAAGCTAGCTATCGGTTATAGTTTAGATGAATTAAAAAACCAGATTACAAAAACAACTTCTGCTTATTTCGAACCCGCATTAGATTATGTAATCGTAAAAGTACCACGTTGGAATTTTGATAA
>JBDKJW010000015.1:0-22709 GCA_039796395.1 Bacteroidota bacterium | reverse complement strand
CAATTAAATGGTTAAAAAATAAGTATTTAACCAAGTAAGCAAGGCGGACGAAATATGCGATTTTGTAAAGTGGTAGGTATATAAAAGGAAAACAGGTTGTAAGAAACGCGTGTTTGCTGAAGTGTAAAATCAGTAGAAAAAACCTCGGCATGAATTAATATCCAATCTGTTTTTGCGGATATGTCTTTTAGTTGGGATGTTTCTTTAGCACTAGTATCCGTAAAAACAGCACTTACAATTTTTGCACAATCACAAATTTGTAAACTGTTTTGTGCTTTAAACATACAATCTGCATAAGTCATCCATTTAGCCACAGTAGGACCAAAGAGTGAAACAGCAATACATATTGTAATCAATGATTTCAAACTATACTAAGGTATACTTCTTTTTTAATTCATCACAAATACGAGCAATACTTGTTGGCAAAGAAGTATAGGTAAAGTTGGGGAAATTGTTTAGTAAGCGACTGTTGTTGAATGTTACAACTGCTTGTGCCGTTTTAGCTGTTTCTTTTGTAAGTAGTGGGTCTTTGCCCGTAAACAGGGCTTTTATAGCTTCTAATCGCCAAACAATGGCGGCTAAAAAAGGCGTTACTAGTTTATGCGGGCGTTTTTTGTTAAAACTGTCGGCCATTAAGTTAAATACTTCCCTATAATGCATATTCTCGGCGCTTAGAATGAATCTTTTTCCGGTAAGTGTTGAATCCATTAAGAGCTGCATAGCGCGTACTACATCTTCTACATCTACAAACCCACTCATACCATTGGTGTACCATGGAAATTCGTCGTAAGCCGATTTAAAAATACCCGAGGAGCCACTATGCCAATCGCCAGCACCTAAAATGATAACTGGGTTCACAACTACTGTTTCTAATCCTTCACCCATACCGCGCCACACTTCTAATTCGGCTAGGTATTTTGTTTTTCCATATTCACTGTTGCTTGTTTCGGGGCTCCAGTTCATGGCTTCATCAATAGGCTTATCTTGTCTTATTCTTCCTAATGCTGCTACAGAACTAACAAATAAAAGTTTCTGTACTTTTTTTTCAATACAGGCATTTACCACATTGGCGGTGCCTTCTACATTAATGGTATGTAATGCTTTCCTTTTTTGGGGGTTGAAAGAAACAACCGCTGCACAGTGATATACATGAGTTACGCCTTCCATAGCGGCTTCTAGGGAAAGAATATCTGTAATATCAGCTTTCACCCAATCGATCTCTTGATCAGTAAATGATGTGGGAATAGCGGTTCTGTACAAAGCCCTTACCGGCTTTCCTTGTGTAGTAAGTAATTTTATAAGATGTGTGCCCACTAAGCCAGTGGCACCAGTAACAAGTATCATGCTTCGCATTTATGGCATACACCACTAACAACCAAATCGGTTTGATTAGCCGTAAAGCCTTTTGGTAATTTTATTTTCGGCACAGATACATGATCTAAGCAGTAAGTTGTACCACAATCATCACACATAAAATGTACATGATCATCGTGGTGATGGCCGGCCGCACAATTGTCTTTACAAAGAGCATATCGAATGGCATTATCTGCGGAAGGTATAACATGAATAATTCCTTTCTCAACAAAAGTTTGTAAGGTTCTATAAATTGTAACCCTATCAAACTCTGTGCTGGTGCGCTGTTCAATATCTGCATGTGTAAGTGCGCCAGCAGATTCCAAGAAAAAATTCAAGATCTTTTTTCTGGTATCTGTAATACTAAGCTGATGCTTTTTGAGGGTTATAACAACGGGCTCTTGCATTTCGATCAAGGATTATTATTAAATATTCCGTTTATAAAATTACCATTTCCTTGCTTCTCGGTTAATAAGATTCGAATATCTTTTTTCAATTTCTCTATTTCATCTTTTTTCAATCCATCATATATCTGCGATCTTATCTTTCCTTCTTTATCTACCAAGGCAAAAAACTGGGTATGAATAAATTGATCTTCTATTTTCTCTACACTGTTTTTAGGGTCATCCAATAAATAGGCTGTGCGGGCTATCTGGTATAAACTATCTTTTCGGCCTGTTACCATCACCCATTTGCGTGGGTTAATTTGCATCGAATCTGAGTAGCGCTTTAGTTGAGCAACCGAATCGGTTTCGGGATCGCAAGTATGCGAGAGTATTTGAAAGTCGGGCTCATGTATAAATGTTTCGTAAATGCCCTTCATGTTTTTATTCATTTTCGGACAAATACCCTTGCAAGTGGTAAAGAAATATTCCACCACCGTTACTTTCCCATTTAAATCTTGTTGGGTAAATGGCAATCCTTCCTGGGTTGTAAATTGAAAAGGCTTTGCATAACTCAATACAGGCATTTTCTTTTTCCAGTTATCTGTTCCTTTGAACAAGAAATAATAAAAACCAGCGGTAAGTGCCACAAAAAACCCTAAATAAACTAACCATTTTCTTTGCATAACACCCATTATGGTGCAAAGGTACAACCCTAAGAATAAAAATTTTGCAACAAAGTTGCAATGTGTTAATTTTGCCGTATGCGGTATAAGATCAACTGGGATGCTTTGGGTATTGCAACCTCCGTTGCATGTGCCATTCATTGTGCCCTATTGCCCCTTTTTATCAGTAGTTTACCCTTATTTGGCGTGAATATTATTGATAATCTCCGGTTTGAGTATTGGATGATAGCATTGGCTTTTGTAGTGGGTGTATATGCCTTATATCATGGGTATAAGAAGCATCATCACAGCATTTGGCCTATCTCCTTATTTTCAATAGGGATGGCTTTATTAGTAGCTAAAGTAAATTGGCATCAATGGCAAATACAGTTATTGATTCCGGCCGTTTTAGCTATAGTTGCGGCTCATTATAGCAATTACCGGCTTTGTAGAAAACACGATCATGGGCATACAGATGATTGCGATCACTAGTTAAGCGAGTAAAAGCAGCGGTAGTTTCAAAAAATCGTCAACTCATTAACAAATTAAAAATAAAGTTTATTTATTTTAATAAAGCAAGGAAAACAATCTAACTTGTAGACCCATCAATTTTCATTCATATGAAAATAACACAATTACATTATCAATCTGGCGCATGGAATGCTAGCAATTCTAACAATGGTGTTGATGCAAGTAAAGCGCAACTTGTTTTAGTTTTCGGAGCTGGTTCAGTCGTTAGTGATGAAGATGTTTACAGTCACATAAAGAAATCTTTTCCGGCTGCAAGTATTATTTCTTGCTCAACTGCTGGCGAAATTTTATCGGAGCAGGTATATGATGATACCGCTGTTGTTACGGCTATTGAGTTAGAAAAGGCTACTGTAAAATGTGTATTACAAAAAGTTACTAAGGGGGTGAATAGTTATGAAACCGGAAAATTAATAATGCAGCAATTGAATGAAGCTAATTTAGCGAGCGTATTGGTTCTTTCTGAAGGATCATTTATTAACGGGAGCGAATTAGTTAGTGGATTAAATGAATTGAATACTAAACAAATACCTGTAACAGGAGGTTTAGCAGGCGATGCCGCGCGGTTTGAAAAAACACAAGTAGGACTAAACGCACCGGCCTCAGAAGGCAATATTGTGGCCATTGGTTTTTATGGCGATAACCTTGAAGTTGGTCATAGTTCTTTTGGCGGATGGGATGAATTTGGAAAAGAAAGAGTTATAACCAAATCCGAAAAAAATGTGTTATATGAAATAGATGGCGAAAGCGCACTTGATTTATACAAAGAATATTTAGGACCTTATGTAGCGGAATTGCCGGGCTCGGCCCTATTATTTCCACTAAGTATGCGTTCCGATGATTCTGGCACAAACTTAGTAAGAACCATTCTTACTATTGATGAAGATAAAAAAACGATGACTTTCGCCGGCAACCTTCCTCAAGGTTCTCGCGTAAGGTTGATGAAAGCTAATTTTGAAAAGATAATTGAAGGGTCTTCTATAGCCGCCAGTAAATCTGTTGATCATAACAATAAGGAAAACCCAGAATTAGCCATATTAATCAGCTGTGTAGGTAGGAAACTAATTTTGCAAGATAGAACAGGAGAAGAGGTGCAGGCCGTGAGAAATATTTTTGGGGAAACTACCAGTATAACCGGATTCTATTCCTATGGAGAAATTTCTCCATTTAACCCACATACAAATTGTGAGTTACATAATCAAACAATGACGATTACCACTTTCAGTGAAGTATAATAACAATACTATGGGGTATCATCCAATGTTGGAGAAACATATTCAAAAGTTTTTACCGGCAGATCAAATTTCAACAGCGTCGATACAATTATTATTAGATGCTATCAGTAAAAGTTTTACCTCTTTCGAACGGGATAAAAAAATAACAGAGCATGCTTTTGAAGTTAGTGAAACGGAGTACCAACGGGCCACAAAAGATCTTCAGGCGCAGAATGAAATTCGTAAGGAATCGATTAAGAAACTTAAACAAGCGATTCATTCGCTCGACCCAAATGCACCCCAACAGTTCTCCGATGAAGATGATGATTTAATACATATTATTTCCTTTTTGGAAGATCAGATTCGTAAAACAAAAGCATTAGAACTAGCACTCATAAATGCAAAAGATGCAGCGGAAAAGGCCGCCATGGCTAAAAGCGATTTTTTATCGGTAATGAGTCATGAAATTAGAACCCCCTTAAACGCGATTATTGGTACCATTTTGTTGTTACAGTATCAAGATCTACAGCCAGATCAAAAAGAGTTATTGAATGTGATGGAAATTTCATCAGAAAATTTATTGAGTTTAATTAATGATGTACTTGATTATAGCAAACTAGAAGAGGGTAAAATAATTTTTGCGGAACGTAATATTAATATCCTTCATTTTTTGAAGAATATTAAAATGGCAAATAGGGTAAAAGCAGAAGAAAGAGGAAACCTTATAAAAATTATTTATGATGATGATATACCTGAGTTTATAGTTGGAGATGATGTTAGGCTTGGGCAAATTCTCAACAATCTTGTTTCTAATGCCGTGAAGTTTACCAAGGAAGGATCGATTATTATTAGAGTGGAGCTAAAAAAAATGCACAAAACAGAGTTAGAAATCGGCTTTTCTGTTGAAGACTCTGGTATCGGTATTCCAAAAGAAAAACAAGAACTAATTTTTGAAAGATTTACACAAGCTAATAATAATATCACAAGAGAATTTGGAGGTTCGGGTTTGGGGTTAACGATAATTAAGCGATTGTTACAACTTCAGGGAAGTGAAATATTTATAAAGAGTGAGCCTGGAGTTGGTTCAACATTTTTCTTCAGCCTAACTTTCAAAAAAAGCACTACTGAAATAAGAGAAGATGCCAAGCAGAGTGGCGATATGAAGTTCGATTTAACCGGAACAAGAATTTTATTAGTGGAAGACGTGGAGTTTAATGTAATGGTTGCACAACGCATGCTTAAGAATTGGCAAGCAACAGTAGACCATGCAGAAAACGGAGCTATTGCGGTTGAAAAAGTTAAAACAAATACATACGATTTAGTATTAATGGATATACAGATGCCTATTATGGATGGGTATACGGCTACCAATGAAATTCGAAAATTTAATGAAACAATTCCTATTATCGCACTAACAGCTTCTATCATTACCCCCGACATTCAAGGTAAAGCTTTTGGCGCAGGCATGAATGGTTGTATTACCAAGCCCTTTAACCCGAATGATCTCTACTCAATAATTTTAGAAAAATCATTGAATAGAAATTAAATGCCTATTTTCATATAAACACAAATACTGAATAGGCGTTCAAAAAATATCTACGCACTTTTTAAAGCATCTCTTAGTAGTGAGGCCATGGATTACACTACCGGAAGTATGCGGAAAGCCATTTTTATGTTGGCCGTACCGATGATACTCGAAATGTGTATGGAATCTGTATTTGCAGTGGTTGATATTTTCTTTGTTGGTAAATTAGGTGCAAATGCTACGGCAACAGTTGGTTTAACAGAATCGGTACTTACATTGGTTTATTCTGTAGCTATCGGTATAAGCATGGCAGCCACGGCTATGGTAGCTCGCAGAGTGGGTGAAAAAAATCATGAAGCTGCTTCTGAAGCGGGGGTACAATCACTTTTATTAGCGATTAGTATTAGCCTTATTATAAGTATTGCAGGATTATTTTTTGCAGAAGATGTTTTGCGGCTGATGGGCGCAAATTCCAGTATTATTGACCAGGGGTCGATGTATACACGGATCATGCTTACGGGTAATATGGTAATTATGTTACTCTTTCTAATCAACGGAATTTTTAGAGGCGCAGGTAATGCGGCAATAGCCATGCGTAGTTTGTGGTTGGCAAATATTTGTAATATTATACTTTGCCCCCTATGTATTCATTATTTTGGATTAACAGGAGCAGCCATTGCTACAACAACAGGTAGAAGTATTGGCGTATGTTATCAACTATATTATTTGTTTAAGGGTAAGGGAATTATAAAAATTACACGGAAGCATTTTGCACCTGTTTGGGAAGTACTGAAATCATTAACCAATATTGCCTCCACAGCAACCCTACAATTTTTGATTGGTTCGGCTAGTTGGGTTTTTTTAGCGCGACTAATTGCTGGTTTTGGAAGTGAGGCGATGGCTGGCTATACTATTTCTATCAGACTAATTATCTTTTTCTTAATGCCAGCTTGGGGAATGAGTAATGCAGCTGCTACCTTAGTAGGACAAAATTTGGGCGCCAACAATCCAGCAAGAGCAGAGGCTTCAGTTTGGAAAACAGCTAAATACAATGCCATTTTTATGGGTACGGTTTCTTTACTGTTTATTATAGCAGCGCCATTTTTTGTTGGCTTAATGAATTCAACACCAGCTGTTGTAGAAACGGGGTCGTTGGCCTTGCGGGTAATCAGTTGCGGTTATTTATTTTATGGCGTTGGCATGGTAATGATTAACGCATTTAATGGAGCTGGCGATAGTAAAACCCCTTCTTGGATCAATTTCTTTTGGTTTTGGATTTTTCAAATTCCATTAGCGTATTTGCTTGCTCATATTTTTAATATTGGCACTTTAGGAATTTTCTTAGCAATTGTAATTACCGAAACAGGCATTGCTATAACGGGTATGGTATTATTTAAAAAAGGAAGGTGGAAGCAAGTTAAAATTTAAAACCACCCTCTCTTTCTAAATAAGATGATCATAATAATAGGAATAACTAACATTAAAAAAGCAGCAATATAAAACCCGTTCTCATTATGTATATAAGGTAATACGTCGAAATTCATGCCAAATATGCCGCCAATTACTGTAGCGGGTGCTAATAAACAAGTAACCACAGCCATCACTTTCATCACTTCATTCATCTTCAAGTTTACATTACTGAGGTATAAATCTTGAAGGTTTATCATCATATCTCTATAGTTCTCCGCCATATCATTGGCCTGCACAATATGATCGTATACATCCTTAAAATATTTGGTAGTTTTATCTTCCAGTAAATCACTATCACTTCGTATAAAACCATTTACTAGTTCTCTAACCGGACTCACATTTCGTTTTAGCACAATTAATTCTTTTCGCAGCGCATTAATTTCTGCTAAAGAGCGTTTATTACTACTGCGCACAATTCTATCTTCTAAGAACTCAATACGCTCTCCAATATTTTCCATCACTACATAGTAATGATCCACAATCATATCAATTAGCGCATAACATAAATAATCGGCGCCATTTGTTCGCAGCTTACTACCATGAATACGCAATTTTTCGCGGATTGGATTAAATACATCTCGGGTTGCATCTTCCTGAAAAGAGAGAACAAAATCTTTACCTAAAACAAGGCTTATTTGCTCGGTTTCTACAGCACCTGTTTGTGCGTTGAAGTATAACATATTAAGTAAACCAAATAGTACAGGATCTAGCTCATCCATTTTAGGGCGTTGGCCAACACTCAAAATATCTTCTATAATCAAATAATGAATCCCAAATTGATTACATATTTCTTCCACATCTTTTTTGCGGATGCCATCAATATTTATCCAGCTAATATTGTTATTATCTTTAAAATTAAAGCAAACTTCAATTGTGGTGAAACTATGTTCTTTAATTTCATTTGAATTATAATCAAAAACACTTATTTGAATATTATTTACATCGGCCCTTACTGCATCTGCTGTTGGATTAACTTTAAAAATATCACGTGTTCTTTTTGTATCAAAAAAGGACAGCACATTAAAATATTTCAGGTATTTACCAGCAGTCATGTATTGAAGGTAAAACAAATCTGTATTCAATACATTTGTACTGAAATTGAATTATGCCAGTTTTAGAACCACAAGTATTTCAACCACCCATTTGGCAGTGGAACGGACATTTACAAAGTATTCTACCCAGTATTTTCAGAAAAGTGAACTTTGTATATGCAAGAAGAGAGAGATTAGAGCTGCCAGATGGCGATTTTGTAGATTTAGATTGGAGCTCAACAGAAAAGCAAGCAAATAAGCTAGTTATTATTACCCATGGATTGGAGGGTAATTCTACGCGCCATTATGTGACCGGCGTTGCAAAATTATTTTCCGATAATGGGTATGATGCATTGGGTTGGAATTGTAGAAGTTGTAGTGGTGAACTCAATCGGTTACCCCGATTTTATCATCATGGCGATGCGAACGATTTACGCGCGGTGATTCAGCATGCCATTGAAAAATATCAATATCAGCAAATCGTTTTAGTAGGGTTTAGTATGGGTGGGAGTTTAACGCTAAGAGCAGTAGCGGAATTTCCAGATCAAGTTCCCGCTCAGGTAAAGGCAACAGTTAACTTTTCGGTACCCTGTAGTTTGAAAGGCAGTGTAGATGCTTTGTCTACAAAGGAAAATAGCATTTACTTAAATCGTTTTTTACGAAAACTGGGAAAAAAGATTAAAGCTAAAGCAATACTTTATCCAACATTAATTAACGCAACAGGGTACGATAATATCCGGTCGTTTATTGAGTTTGATAATACCTATACAGCGCCACTTCATGGTTTTAATAACGCAGTAGATTTTTATGAAAAAGCAAGTGTTGGGCCATTATTAGATCGTATACGCATTCCATCCCTAATTGTACAAGCAAAAAACGACCCTTTTCTGTTAGCGAATTGTATGCCCTTAGAGAGTGCTTCAAATAATGGCGCACTATTTTTGGAAATAACAACACAAGGCGGGCACTGTGGTTTTTCTGAAAAGGGCCAAATAAGTAATTGGGCAGAAAGAAGGGCTTTGGCATTTGCTACTGCTATTTTATAGCAGTAATCGTTTTTCTTTCACGGAGTAGTTGAACAAACAAGCAATGCAATATCATTGATCTTACTTTTGTTGAACAATAATAAGGGGCTGCCCTATTGTATGATAGTGTTTTCATAGATTATCATTTGATATATGAATATACGTCAATTTTATGTATCAATGAAATGACCTTGTTGGGTCATGACTCAGAAGGAAAAAATATTGATTCGTTTTGCCGAACAGCTAATTCGATTGAGAAACGAAAAGGGAATGAGTATAAGACAATTAGCTGCTGCAGCTGATTTAGAGTATAGTCAAGTACAAAGAATTGAGAAGGCAAAAGTAAATTTTGCGTTTACTACATTGATTGCGTTAGCGCAAGGACTAGATATAGAAGTACAAGAATTAATTGCAGACCTGAAGTTGCCTAAATGGTAATAAAGCGGTACATTTAAAGAGCATTAACTACAAATACCCCCTTTCCCACAATAGTTTTAGTTCGAATTACCGTGAAATAACGCGAATAAATACGTATAAATACGCAAGAATCCTTGTGGAATTTATCGCAAATTGTGCGTTGTTTCACTATCATTTAATTAGAGCAATAGTATAATGGAAAAAAAGCGTATTCGGGTGATTATTACTGATGATCATAGTGTATTTAGAGCTGGATTAATTTCTGTCCTCAAAAAAATGTCAAGTATAGAGATTGTAGGCGAAGCCTCAAATGGAGAAATGCTAATTGAGAAAATTGGATTATTATTCCCTCATGTTGTAATTACAGATATCAAAATGCCAATCATGGATGGGATTTCTGCTGCGCGACAAATTGCGATTAAATATCCAGACGTAAAAATTATTTGTTTATCAATAATTGTAAAAAACGAAGTGATTCTTCAGATGTTAGAAGCGGGCGCAATTGGATACCTCACAAAGAGTTCTAATGCCGATGAAATTTGCGAAGCAATAATTTCTGTAAATGAGCGAAAGCCTTATTTCTGCAAGGTTATTACAGATCGGTTAACTGATATTGTTACGCGAAATTATCAATTGCCCACGAAGAATGAAACCGTATTTACAGACCGAGAAATTGAGATCATGCGACTAATTTGCGGTGAATTTACCAGCAAAGAAATTGCAGAATTCCTCAACTTAAGTAAACGAACTGTTGAAGGCCATCGTACCCGAATAATGGATAAAATAGGCGCGAGGAGTATCGCGGGTATTATCACTTATGCAGTAGAGAATGGTATTTATAAACGAGAGGTGTAAACTTAAGGCTTCCACCCACCCCCCAACTGCCTGTATAAATCTGCCATGCCTGTAAGGATCGCTTTTTTGCTACTAATACTTTCAAGCTCAGCTTCTAATACACCTCGTTGTGCAGTAATAACTTCTAAATAAGAGGCATAGCCGGTTACATATAATTCTTTGGATGTAGTTACCGCAGCCGTTAAGCTTGCCGTTTCTCTTCTTTTCAATTCATAGATACCAGTATTGGCCTCTATTTTTTTTAATTCAGTAGCTACTTCTGAATAAGCGGTGAGAACCTTTTTTCTATATTCCTGAAACAATGATTGTTGATTTGCGCTTGCAATTACAGCATTTCCTTTCAACATATTTTTTGAAAGAATGGGTGTTACTAACCCGCCTAAAATACCATATGCCAATGATTGAGGCGTTAATAAAAAACTAGGATTAAAACTATTTAGTGCAGTATATGCTGTAATATTTAATGAGGGTAAAAAAGCTTTACGCGCTGCTTCCATATTTGCACCAGCTGCCATTAATTCCAACTCGACCTCTTGTAAATCGGGCCGGCGGGTTAATAAATCACTTGGTATGCCCGCTTTAATAGTTGTGTCGGGTAGTGATAGCTCAAGAATATTTTTCCCCCGAATAATTTTTCTAGTATAGTATCCAGATAATGCATTGAGTTGATTTTCTGTAGTATTAATTTGTAACCGAACCCTTAACATAATTGTTTTAGTACTTAAAAGTTGTGCTGTAAACTGTTGAACAGCAAGTTCTGTAGCACGGCCACCTGCTTTTAAAGCTTTTACTATTTCAATGCCATCTTCTTGTAATTGAATATTTTTTTTGATAATGATTAATTCTTGATCTAGCGCTAACAAATCATAATATAAGCCTGCAACCATTGCCACTAATTGTGTAGTTAACCATAACCGCCCTTTTTCACTAGCAAGGTATTGTGCCATTGCGGCTTTTTTACGATCGGCTAATTTGCCCCAAATATCTGCCTCCCACTGGCTTCTAAATCCGATAAAAAAATCAGGCATATTCAATGGAATAACTTGGTCTTTATTGATATTTGGAGATAGGTTCATATCGTAATTACCTAGCCCATTCATAGTATAATCTCCGAACTTATCTATCCCGGTAGATATTATACCATCTACAGAAGGCTTGGTAAAGCCCGTGCTAATTTTTAAATAAGCACCAGCAGTGATTACGCGTTGTAAGGCAATGGCTAAATCAGGATTATGTTGAATAGCAGAGTCGATTAAGTTTTGTAAAACAGGGTCTGTGAAAAATTGATCTTGATGTAAGGGTAAGGTTGCAGGAAAACTATCGGCACTATTATTAAAAGACGCAGGCATAGGTGCTAATGGAGGTGTAACTGTTTTTTCGGGCAGTTTACAACTGCTATAGCATAAAAATGTACTCGTAAAAAAGGCAAATAGGCGGAGTTGATTTTTCATTCGGAATTATTTCTTTTTTGCGATTTTTTCAGCTAGGCTAGCGAATATTACATAAAGTCCGGGTATGATAATAACACCAAATACAGTACCTATTAACATGCCACCTGCTGCTGCAGTTCCAATGGAACGATTACCAATTGCACCCGCGCCTGTTGCAATACATAGTGGAATTAAACCTGCAACAAATGCGAACGAGGTCATTAAAATAGGTCTTAAACGAGATACAGCTCCTTTCTTTGCTGCTTCTAAAATGGATAAGCCTTCACGTCTTCTTAGCATGGCAAATTCAACAATAAGAATAGCATTTTTACCGAGTAAGCCAATGAGCATTACCAAGGCCACTTGCGCATAAATATTGTTCTCTAAACCAGCTAATTTGAGCGCCATAAATGCACCAAAAATACCCGTGGGTAAAGAAAGGATAACGGAAAAAGGGATTAGTAAACTTTCATATTGTGCAGAAAGAATTAAGTAAACAAAAATTAAACAGAGGATAAAAATATAAACGGCCTGATTACCAGAAGCAACCTGATCACGCGTTATGCCCGACCATTCATAAGCAAAGCCTCTTGGTAATTTGGATGCTGCAATTTTCTCAATTGATTGTATAGCTTCACCACTGCTATATCCAGGTGCGGCATCGCCATTTAGCATGGCGGCGGTATACATATTGTAACGGGTAAGTTGTTCGGGTCCATACACACGTTCTAATCGAATAAACGTAGCATATGAAACCATTTCACCCCGATTATTCTTAACATAAAGGTTTAATAAGTCTTCTGGCTTTGCCCGATAATTGGGATAAGCCTGAACCATTACCTTATACATTTGTCCGAACCGAATAAAATTAGTGGCATAATAACTTCCTAATAGCGTTTGCAAATCAGTCATTGCATTATCAACAGTAACTCCTTTTTTTGCTGCCATACCGTAATCAATATGGATCATATACTGAGGGAAACTCGGATCAAAGCCTGTATATGCAGATCCTACTACACCACTTTGTTTTATTTCTTTGATCAAGTTTTGTGCTACTGCAGCCGTTTGTTGCAAATTGCCCGACCCTGTTTTGTCGATAATACGTAATTCAAAACCACTGGTGTTGCCAAAGCCCGGAACAGTGGGTGGAGGCATAAACTCTATCGTTGCATCTGTAACAGATCTGGTTTTTTGTTTTAGGATCGGAATGAGTTCAGCAACAGATTGATCACGTTGTTTCCATGGTTTTAAATTAATCATCATCATGCCAAAAGATGCACCAGCTGCTTCAGTGATTAAACTATAACCAGATAGGGTAGTAATATTTTCTACTGCAGGAACTTCCTTAATTATTCTTTCCAATGAACTCAATACCTTTTCTGTACGCTCTACTGTAGCACCAGCAGGGGTGGCAATATTTACATAAATAATACCTTGATCTTCTGTTGGAATAAAGCCCGTTGGTAATACTTTACTTAGCCCAGCAGTACCTGCAAAGAATACAAGAACAAGAATAATGGTTACCCATTTTTGTCCGGCTATTCGGGTAACTAACTGAGCATATTTTTTTTCTGTATTATCATATCTTTTATTGAAGCCAGTAAAGAACCTAGCTAATACATTTTTCTTTTTACCATGATGCGATCCCTTAATAAGCAAAGCACATAATGCTGGTGTAAGGGTAAGTGCATTAATTCCGGATATAACAATAGATACGGCAAGCGTTAATGAAAACTGTCTGTAAAAAACACCCGCTGGCCCCGATAAAAAAGCAACCGGAATAAATACGGCCGACATTACCAGTGTAATAGCTACCACGGCGCTACTAATTTCGTTCATCGCGGCAATCGTAGCTTCTAGTGCGCTCAGTTTTGTTTCCTCCATTTTTACGTGAACCGCTTCAACCACTACAATTGCATTATCTACAACAATACCAATGGCCAGCACTAAAGCAAAAAGGGTAAGTAGGTTTATGGAAAAACCCATGACTTGCATAAACGCTAACGTGCCAACAAGCGCTACAGGCACAGCTAAGGCAGGAATAAGGGTAGAACGAAAATCTTGTAAGAAAATAAATACAATAATGAAAACCAGTATAAAAGCCTCTATTAATGTTTTTAATACTTCTTGAATAGAAGCGTCTAAAAAGCGCGATACATCATACGCAAAATTGTATTCCATACCCGGCGGGAACTGCGTTTTTTGTAATTCAGCCATCCGCAGTTTTACTTTTTGAATAACATCCCTTGCATTTGAACCCGGGCGTTGTTTAAGCATGATTGATGCGGAGGGGCGACCGTCAGTTTTGGAAACCATACTATAGGTCATTGCGCCAAATTCAACGTCAGCAATATCTTTGAGATAAAGAATAGAGCCATTATTTTCGGCCCTAAGAACAATATTTTTATATTGATCGGGCTCAAAAAATTTACCGGTATAACGAAGAATATATTGAAGCGATTGAGGGGTTTTACCAGAGCTTTCACCTGTTTTTCCGGGTGCTGCTTCTACGTTTTCATTTCTTAAAGCGTTTACCACATCTTGCGCAGAAACATTATAGGCAAGCATGCGATCTGGCTTAAGCCATACGCGCATAGAATATTCTTTCTGCCCCATAATTTCTGCAAAACCAACACCATCAATCCGTTTAAGCTCTTGAAGAATATTAATATCAGCGAAATTGTAAATAAACTGTTCATCAGCAGCACTGTCTTTACTCATTACATTAAGGTATAGCAGCATACTGTTAACATCTTTCTCGGTGGTTACACCGGCTTTAATTACTTCTTCTGGTAATTCATCAAGAACAGTGCTAACCCTGTTCTGCACATTAACGGCGGCTAAATCAGGATCGATACCTACTTTAAAAGCAATGGTGATCAGTGTTAGGCCGTTGTTACTGGATACCGACGACATATACGTCATGCCCGGCACACCATTAATGGCGCGCTCAAGTGGTGTTGCAACAGCTTTTGCACATACTTCTGCGTTTGCACCAGTATATTTCGCCGTTACGGTTACTGATGGCGGAACAATATCTGGAAATTGGGTAATGGGCAATGTAAATAATGCCAATATTCCCAACAAGGTTATAATGAGCGAGATTACAAGAGATAGAATGGGCCTACGAATAAATATTTCGAACATGATCTTTAGTTAAGGGAGAAAGAATTACGCATCATACTGTCGGTGTTCACAACAACGGGATTAATTTTTGTGCCTTCTCGAATGCCTTGTACGCCTTCGAGTACAATCTTCTCTCCTGGTAGCAGGCCATTATCAACAATATAATACTGCGCAATTCTACGTTTGGCAATAAAAGAACGCATAGTTACTTTTTGATCTTTGCCAACAATAAAAACATAGTTTTTATCTTGTATTTCAAAAACTGCTTTTTGCGGAATGATAACGGCATTATTAATAGTACTTATTAATCTTACTTTGCCAGAAGCCCCATGGCGCAATAGTTTCGAAGGATTAGGAAACATAGCACGAAAAGAAATAGCACCTGTATTATCATTAAACTCACCATCAATGGTTTGAATGGTTCCCATCTGGGGATAAACAGAGCCGTCCGCTAAAATCAGTTGTAGTGGTTTGTTTTGTTGTGGTCCTTTAGTGAGTGATTTTTTATATTGTAGATATTCATTTTCAGAAATATGAAAATAGGCATACACTTGTTTTATATCTGATAGTGTGGTAAGTAATGCACCTGCATCAATTACACTTCCTGTTTTAAAAGGAATTCTATCAATCACCCCATCAAAAGGTGCGCGAATAAAAGTGTAGGATAATTTTGTTTCCGCACTTTTTTGAGAAGAAAGTGCCTCTTCTATTTTGGCTTTTGCAGCTTTTAATTTTGCAATAGCTAAATCATACTCCGTTTTGGAGATAATATTTTTATCTACCAAAATTTTTGTACGATCTACTTCGAGCTCGGCAGCTTTTGCTTCGGCATTTGCATTAGATACATTGGCTTTTGCCTTGGCTAATTCTGTTTTAAATTCAAGGTCATTGATTTGAAATAAGGGTTGCCCCTTTCTTACTTCTTTACCTTCGTCTACAAAAATTTGTTCTAAAAAGCCGGCTACCCGCGAACGAATCTCTATGTTCTTTATCGCCTGAATATCCGATACATAATCGGTTTCCATAACTGTGTCTTTTTGCTGAACAGTGATAATGGGAAGTGTGGGAACTTCACTATCACTAAACCCCTCTTTTTTGGCGTTGCAGCTAAGCGAAAAAAACAGCCATAGAAGTATCAGACTTTTAAAAATAAGCGCGCGATTTTTACCCATAAATGAAATTATGGGATAAAAATAATCGTTTTAAGGTTTTTTTAAGGTTAAAATTAAAAAAACCTTAAAACGAGATGGAATGAAAAGTGTCGAGATATTTGCTTAAACCTAAAAGAGGAGGATGGCATTGGCCAGGCTATTGCCATAGGAGAGACAGCTTTTAATCCCTAAGGTCTATGTTTACTGGTAAAAGTGCTTTGATCTGAATGATTATATTGTTCTAGGCGCTTTACATAGTTGACTTTCCAGAATAAAGAATATAAATAAAGTGCATAAACGAAAAAAGGCTACCCGAAGATAACCTTTTTGCTCCCCCTTCAGGACTTGAACCTGAGACCCTCTGATTAACAGTCAGATGCTCTAACCAACTGAGCTAAGGAGGAGTGAAGAACTCTAACCAATCCCGCCTTGGCGGGAGAGGAATTTCCCCTTTCGGGGCTGCAAAAATAAGGGAATCCACCTTTTCTCCCCAATAATCATTAAAAATTCGTGAGATTTATCTCAAAATGGGCAGAAAAAACTAAAAAGAAAATAACCCGCGCTTAAAACCTACATAAATAGCCCCATCAACAATGCGTACAGCAAATGTTTTTAAATAATATCCTTCGCCACTGGTATTACGGCCATTAAGCATATTAAAACGGTAGCGATGAAGCGGACAAACTACATTTCCTATTGCATCTAAATAGCCATTGGCCATAATGCCGCCTGCATGCGGACATATATACGCAAATGCGAATACTGCTTCATCTTTTCGCGCTAGGGTAATTTTTTTGCCCCCCGCTTCTATCACACACATATTATTCTCTTGCCAAGATAATTCGGCAATACTATCTGCAATTTTTATCCAATTGAAATTTTTATCCATTCAATAAAAATCAATAATAAAGTGTTTTATAAGGATACCTGATTTGATATAAGTCGCGCACTTTTTGTAAAATCAAATCTCGTAAAGCATCCATATTTTTTCGCTCAACGGCAGAAACAAATACGCATTGTCCGTTGGTTTCAATATCCCATTTCTCCTTTAACTCTTTTAATAATTCTTCTTTCACCTCACTTTCTAACCACTCATCAAACGTATATTCTTCATATAAATCCATCTTATTAAAAATGGTAAGAATAGGTTTTTCAAATGCCTTTAATTCTTGTAAAGTTTTATTCACTACGCCAATTTGTTCCTCATATTGTGCATGAGATATATCAACTACATGTAGTAAAATATCTGCCTCACGCACTTCATCTAAAGTACTTTTAAAACTCTCTACTAAATGATGAGGTAGCTTACGAATAAAACCAACCGTATCACTCAATAAAAAAGGAGTATTCTCAAAAACTACTTTTCGCGTAGTAGTATCTAATGTGGCAAATAATTTATTCTCAGCAAATACATCACTCTTACTTAATAATGTCATTAATGTGCTTTTTCCAACATTGGTATATCCTACCAAAGCCACGCGTATCAACTCTCCGCGCTCTTTTCTTTGTGTAAATGCTTGCTTATCTATTTCGGCCAAACGCTTTCTTAATAAGGATATTTTATCCTTTACTATTCGCCTATCTGTTTCAATTTCTGTTTCACCAGGGCCTCGTGTGCCGATGCCTCCACCTTGCCGCTCTAAATGTTTCCACATACCTTTTAGTCGAGGCAAAAGATATTGGTATTGCGCTAATTCAACCTGTACTTTTGCCTGTGCTGTTCTTGCCCTGCTTGCAAAAATGTCGAGGATTAAATCGCTTCTATCGATTGTTTTTACTTTTAGCTCTTTTTCAATATTCGTTATTTGAGACCCGGTTAGTTCATCATCAAAAATTACCAGCTGAATATCTTTGCCGGCTAAGTAATCTCTTATTTCTTCTAGCTTTCCTTTTCCTACAAAAGTTCTACTATCTGGATGTGCCATTTTTTGTGTAAATCTTTTTACTGAAATAGCACCCGCTGTTTCCGATAAAAAAGCTAACTCATCTAAATATTCTGCTACCTGCTCATTGGTTTGCTCTTTTTGAATCAAACCCACCAATACAGCTTTTTCCTCCTTCGCTATTATTTTCTTCTTCTCAATCAAAATAAAAATTTTTACAAAAGTAGTTCTTTCATGTTCAGTAAATAAAAAGCCCCCCGCCTAAGCGGAGGGCTTCACCATAAAGTATTTTTTTTATAATCCACTAACGGTTAAACCAATGGATATACGATTCATATTTGCTCCAGCACCATCGCGTAACACACCTGTTACTTGATAAGCACCATGTAATGATAGGATACCGTAACCAATACGTCCAGTAATAGAAACATTTGTTGCATTCATAAACTTGCGACTATATTCTTTTTCAATCACGGAAGTACCATAAATTGATTGTCCATTTTTATTTACATAGTTCTTGCCTTTAGTATAGGCCTTTAATAAAGTACCCACTTTAGCTCCGAATGCGAATTTCCAAGATTTATTTGGGTTAGATGGGTTAGAGAAATAGCGCAATTCAACAGGTATTTCTGCATACATACTCGTAAGCTTAAACTTACTATGATGATTAATACTGTCTGCTATGGTAAAGGGTAACCTGGCTGAGGTAGATTTAATATCTACATTTACGTTATTAAAAAATATATTGCTAGAACCTAAACCTACACCATAGCCAATACTCATTTTAGGGTTGGTTTTAAAGGGCTTATCCAGCATAAAGTAGAAATTAAAATGCCTACTAAAGCCACCTGTTCTAACACTGTCTGGGCGTGAAGTCCACATATCCGACCCATACTGGATCATAAAATGATCTTTTGAGCGATTCACTAAGTCTATTTTTGATTTAGGTTTTGGGGGCTCATTTTGAGCCAATGCACTTAATCCTGAAATCACCGAAAGCAGTAATAATATCTTTTTCATGTTTGGTTGCAGACAAATAAGTCTGGTCGGCAAAAATAGGCGAAATGCATACAAGGAATTGGTTAAAAATTAGTCAAAACGCATTGATTTGGGTACTTATGTGATTAAATTGAGGGCATAAGCAGTAGATATTTTATATTTACATGCATTCCAGCGAAAATTACGATTGATGAACACCGATTTTTTGAAAGGTAAAAGAATACTAATAGCAGAAGATGATTTTGTTAACCAGAAGCTTATTACCCATTCTTTGAACAGCACAGGGGTAGCTTTTGACATTGCCGGGAATGGGCAAGAGGCTATTGATATGCTTAAAACAGCACGCTACGACCTCATTTTGATGGATATTAATATGCCTGAAATGGATGGTTTTGAAGCTACTGAAATTATTAGAAGGGAAATGGATAAGGATATTCCAATTATTGCCATGACCGGTTGGAGTAGTAGAACTGAGGGCGATAAATTTGCTAAAACAGGTATGAACGGGGTTTTATCGAAACCTTTCGGTTTAGAAGCGTTATTTAAAACGTTAGATGAGGTACTCCAGCCAGAAAACAAAGTGGTAGGAGAAGAAATGGCAGAGCCACCCCTTATAGAAGAGCCCAGTAAGCCGGAACCAGTTAAACCCATAATAGCAGCCTCACCGGCTCCATCCTCTCCTCCTGTACAAAAACCTATTTCTATGAATACGCCTGCAGTAGATCTTGATATGCTTAATGAGCTGGCAGAAGGTGATAATGAGTATAAGGTTACAATCATCAATATGTTTTTAGACAGTATGCCAGAAACCATTCAGAAAATGGATACTAACTTGGCGGCTAAAGATTGGGAGAATATGTATAAATCGGCACACTATGCCAAATCATCTTTGTCGGTGGTGAAAGTACCCGCTATGTATGAACTGGCGCATGGTATGGAAGTAAAAGCTAAACAGCAACAGAGCTTAGATGAAATAGCCCCAGCATTAGATTTGTTTAAAACATATTTTGTGGGCGTTACGGCTCATCTCAAAAACGAACTGGCAAAACTTGCCTGATATTAAATTGTACCATTGAAGTTTACTGAATTAGGATTACACGAAAGATTATTAGAAGGCATTGAATCGATGGGCTATGAAACGGCTACGCCCGTTCAGCAACAAGTAATTCAACCCATATTAGCAGGGAGAGATATTATTGCTTCAGCCCAAACAGGCACGGGAAAAACAGCTGCCTTTTTATTACCGCTTATTCATAAGATGCTTACTACACCCCATTCCGAGCATCATATCAATGCACTGATTATTGTTCCAACACGGGAATTAGCTGTTCAAATCGCAGAAACCATGGAGGGGCTAGGATACTTTACGGACGTGAGTTGTATGCCCGTTTATGGTGGTGGCGATGGGGGGTCATTTATTACAGAAAAGAAAGCGTTGAGTACTGGTGTAGATATGGTAGTGTGCACGCCTGGACGAATGATTGCGCATATAAATATGGGTTATGTAAAGCTCAACGAAGTAAATTATTTGGTACTTGATGAGGCCGATAGAATGTTGGATATGGGTTTTCATGATGATATCATGCGCATTATTAATAAGCTACCTCAAAAGCGACAAAACCTATTATTCTCTGCAACCATGCCTCAAAAAATGCGGGAACTGGCTAGAAAATTATTGCATCAGCCCGTAGAAATAAATATTGCTGTATCCAAGCCACCCGAGCAAATTGTACAAGAAGCATTTATTGTTTATGAGCCACAGAAAAATCCATTAATCAAGTATTTGTTGCAGCAAAAAAATTATACGCGTGTAATTATTTTCTGCTCCAAAAAACAAAATGTAAAACAACTTTCTAGTGATTTAAAGCGTGCTCAATTTTCGGTAGAAGAAATACATTCCGATTTGTTGCAAGAGAAAAGAGAGCAAGTACTACTCGATTTTAGAAATAAAAAACTATCCATTTTAGTAGCCACTGATATTTTGAGTAGAGGTATTGATATTGAAGAAATTGAGTTGGTGATTAATTACGATGTACCCAATGATGGGGAAGACTATATTCATCGAATTGGTAGAACAGCGCGTGCAGCAAGTACAGGTACCGCATATACTTTGGTAAGTGAAGCAGAGCAGCGAAAGTTTGCAGCTATTGAACAATTGTTGGGCGAATCCGTAACCAAAGCGCAAGTACCTGAGCAATTTGGCGAAACACCTAACTATGCGCCACAACAGCGTGGAGGCGGGTTTCGGGGTAAGCGGCCTTATCAATCAAAGTATAAGAAGCGGTAAATTATAAAACTGCAAGTTCCTTCTCCATGGCGTTTTGTACCAACTGATTCAAAGTAATTCCATGGGTAACTGCATAAGTAAAAGCCTTTTGATGTAGTTCTGGCTTTATCCGAACATTAAATGATCCTTTCAACGATTTATGGGTAGGCTTTTTTAGCTTTTTACAAAGATCAATATAGTTATTCACCGCTTGTATAAATCCTTTTTTTAAAGCAACTACTGAATCTCCTTCGTATGAAACTAAGTCAGGAATACCTTGTATAGTACCGTATAAGACTTCGTCTTCTGTGTTATAATGAACAGACCCTATAAACTCTTTATATACCAAATGATCTTTTTTCATAGTACCTCATTTTTTAGTAATTCTTCAATTATAGTTTCTACTTGATACATTTTTAAAATTGAACTAGGGTGGGGTTTGTGCAAGGAAATGATATGTTTTTTAGCATGGTTAATAAATCCAGCCCTTGAACCAGATGTTCGCCCTTTATTATCTTCTTCATAGCCCAAACCTTTCAATAGTGCTACTAATTCTTGGAAAGAAAAATCTCTTGAATGCGACAGAAAACGCTTTTTTAGTTTTTCTTTTCTAGACATTGCAACTGAATATTAGTTGCAAATTATACAATTTTATTTAATTAGAAAAACTGTACACATACAGGAGACCCTACTTTAATGCGGGTACCGGTATCGGTCAATAAACCCGTGATTTCATCTCTTTTAAATACTACTATTTCATCGCTGTTTTGATTAGCTACTAATAAAAACCTTCCTGAAGGATCAAGTGAAAAATTGCGCGGTGTTTTTCCTAGTGTAGATTGGTTGGCTACTTTTTTAAGTAACCCCTTTTTATCGGTTCTAAAAATACTGATGGTATTCGCATCATCTCTGTTCGATGCATAAACAAATTTTCCATCCGCGCTTACATGAATATCAGCAGCGCCATTTTTCCCGGCGAAGCCGGAATCGGGTAAGGATAGTTCTTGTAATTGTTGGAATGATGTTCCATTAAAAGCCAATACCGTTACTGTGGCATATAATTCATTTACAGAATAGATAATAGATTTTGTAGGATGAAGGGCAATATGCCTAGGACCACTACCAGGCTTTGCTTTCCATACTGCTATTGGTTTTGAAGATAGTGGCCTTTTTTTTGCATTTGTATGTAAGGAATAGGCAGATAATTTATCGCTACCTAAATTTTGAATAAATAAGAATCTTTCATCTTTTGAAATGATGGCAGCATGGGCATGCGATTTTTCTTGCCGGGCAGTATTTATGCTATTTCCTCTTTGTTGAATACGTTGAGAGGCAGCGCGGATAGCACCATTTTTTTGAATAGGAAAAACAGTTACGCTACCACCATT
>JBDKJW010000014.1:0-30166 GCA_039796395.1 Bacteroidota bacterium | reverse complement strand
TGCAAAAGGAGAGGAGATACATATACCTGTTTTGAAATGGCAGTCACAAAAGCAATTAGCAACTATTACTTGGGAATTGATAAAACACTATGGATTTACAGCCGCACAAGTACCAGAAGTAATTAAATTATTAGCTGCCGATAATGGGAGTAGTATTAAAACTGATACGCATATACTTTTTAAAAATAGGTTATGGATGATTATGGCGCCGCTGTACAGCGGCGCCATAACGCAAATATTAATAGAATCTCAAGGCGATTATCACTTCGAAATGGGTAAACTTTCATTGCAATTACATGATAAAATCCCTGCTTCCTTACAAAAAATAAATACAGAATATGTAGATGCGCGAAATATTAAGTTTCCCCTACTATTACGTAAATACAAAACTGGTGATTATTTTTATCCATTAGGGATGCAGAAAAAGAAAAAAATTGCTCGCTTTCTTATTGATCAAAAACTGAGTGTTTCTGAAAAAGAAAAAGTTTGGGTACTTGAATCTGATAAAAAAATTATTGCAGTAGTAGGGTATCGGATTGATAATAGATATAAAGTGGAGCCACCTACCGCAAAAATACTTTCTATTACCTACCAAAATAACCACTAACCTCATTTGCAAAGCTTTGTGGCAAATTATAATCACTACCAAAGGCACTACTCACGATTAAGAATACCACCCCAAAAATAGCACCCCATATATGGGCTGAATGATTGATATTGCCATTTCCTTTTTTTGCCAAATAAGCAGACACAATTAAGTATAAGGGACCAAATATAAAACCAGGTATATGGAAAGGAATGGGAAAAATACCCAATCCCATCGTTGGGTATAAAAAAATACCCGCAAAAATAACAGCTGATACGGCCCCCGAAGCACCTAAACTATAATAGTGGTAATTACTCTTATTTTTTAAGTAAGTGGGTAGCAAAGAAATAGCTAATGATATTATATACATGAATAAATAAATAATCTTTCCGCTCGATCCAAAAACTTGTACAAAAGCCTTTTCTACAATTTCCCCAAATAAATAAAAAGAATACATATTGAAGGCTAAATGCATAATGTCTGCATGTATCAATCCGCAGCTAAAAAATCGATACCATTGATTCCGATTAGTGATTGCGGGGGGATGAAAAATGAGGTCATTCATGAGCTTCTCATTTGAAAAAGCGGTGAAAGAAACCAAGCAGGTAATAATGATAATAATAAGCGTAATAGTAAGCATGGCTTTAATTTATACTAAATATGATGATATTTTTCATTTCTTAAAATGGTACAGGCTCGGTACACCTGTTCAGCTAAAATTAATCGCACGAGCATATGTGGAAACACCAAGGCCGATAAGCTCCAAGTAATATTTGCCCGCTGCTGAACGGCCTCACTTACACCAAAAGCACCTCCAATTAAGAAAATGAGCTGCTTACTACTTTCATTGGCTCTTTGCTGTATAAATTGTGCCAGTTGAGGGGAATTCCACATTTTACCCCTTTCATCCAATAAAATCAAATAATCGTCTTTTTGAAGCATACCTACGATAGTTTTTCCTTCAGCCTCTTTTAAATCTGCTTCTGATAAACTAGCGGCATTCTTCGGCGGGGCTATTATCTGCCAATCACATCTAAAATATTTGTTAATACGTTGGGTAAAATCATCCACACCAGTTTTCATATATAACTCATGTGGTTTACCAATCGAAAGGAACAATAACTTCATATGCCTGTTTGCATGTAATTTAGTTGCCAAATTAAGAAGATTGTATGAGGAAGTCGTTTTTGTTTTTAATCGGTTTAATTGGATTACAGCTAGGCGGGTTTTCGCAGCAAATCGATTCTATGATGGGTGTTTATGCAGAAAGATCGCCGAGGGAAAAAATACATGTTCATTTTGATAGAGATATTTATAATATAGAAGAAACCATATTCTATAAAGTGTATTTATTGTCTGGCACCCAAGTGAGCACACTAAGTAAGAATATGTACGTAGAATGGTACGATACTACAGGAACACTTATGAAGCAAACTATTGCCCCTCTTTTTTTATCTGGCGCTGCGGGTAGTTTTGAAATACCCAAAAGCTATATGGGGAGTTATATGCGTATAAAAGTGTTTACTCGTTGGATGCTTAATGAAGATGACCAAGGATCTGTTTATGAAAAATTAATTCCTTTACATCGTAGCACTAGTAATGGTTCAACTAATAACACAAACAATAAAACAACCTGTACTATTTTTCCTGAAGGGGGGTATGCAGTAGAGGGTATTTCTTCTAGGGTAGCATTTAAAGCTACAAATACAAATGGGTTGCCAGTAAAAGTTACAGGTGTTGTTAAGAATAAAAAAAATGAAGTAGTAGATAGTGTTATTACGATTCACGATGGCATGGGTATGTTCTTATTAAACCCGATAAAGGGTGATGAATACAGGATGGAATTTGTAGATGAGTTCAAACAAAAATATAATATCCCCATTACACAAATACAACCTACTGGTGTTACCATGCTTATACGCACCACCAATGATAAAGCAGCGATAACCGTACAGCGCACCCCCAATGCACCATCCTCATTACGACAATTAACCCTCTTAGTACATATGAATCAGGAGCTGCTCTTTAAAGTGGCTATTAAAATGACAGAAAGAACATTGCAGCGAGCAGAAATTCCGATCGATGAATTGCCCACTGGCATTGTTCAGTTTACACTATTCAATGCCGATTGGCAGCCAGTTGCAGAACGTATTACTTTTGTAAATAACCATTACCATGAGTTCAATGCAAAAATTAACCCGATATATACAAGTGTAGAAAAAAGAGGTAAGAATAGCATTGATATCATTGTAACTGATACAGCTGTATCTAATTTATCGGTTGCAGTTATTGATGCGGGAGTGGCCGCACCTGAAAGAACGAATATTTACACTTCTTTTTTATTAAGTAATGAAATAAAGGGCTACATACATAACCCGGCCTATTACTTTACAAGTGATGCCGATGTGGTAACGAGTAAACTAGATTTGGTTATGATGACGAGTGGATGGAGAAGATATAACTGGGAAAAATTAAGAGCTGGTAGTATGCCTCTGCTTAAGTATTTTCCAGAAACAGATAATATGCGACTTACGGGTAGTGTATTTGGTATGAAAGAAACGGGTTTGCAGCAGGTAGCCATAAATGCTATTTTGGTTGGGAAAGACAGCAGCAAACAGTTGCTTTTTGTACCTGTTAATAGAGATGGTAGTTTTAACCAGCCGGGTGTTTTCTTTTACGATACGGCCAAAGTATATTACAATTTCAATGCAGGCGCAAAAGGAGCAGATCGATTACAAGTGAAATTTGATAATGGATTTTTTAGAAGAGAAAATGGATATAAAACCAGTGCCTATACTGGTATTACCGTTTTTCCGGATGCAGATAGTTTATGGAGAATTCGTATGAATTATTTTTTAGCAGAACAAGCAAGAATTCGGAAACTACAAGAATCTGCCAATTTGCAAGAAGTGATCGTAAGAACAAAAGTAAAAACAGCGATTCAAATAATGGATGAAAAATATGCAAGGGGATTATTTTCAGGATCTGATGCGTTTAGTTTTGATATGTTGAATGAAAAATTTATCCCTATAGATGTTTTCGCCTACTTGCAAGGACGAGTTCCGGGCTTGCAAATTTCAGGTATAGGTGCACAAACTAGCATAAACTGGCGTGGTGCAACACCCCAATTATTTCTTGATGAAATGCCCTCAGACGTTAATATGATTGCTAATTTACCCGTACCTCAAATTGCATATGTAAAAGTATTTCGGCCACCCTTCTTTGGTGCATCTGGTGGTGGGGCAGGTGGGGCTATAGCCATCTATACAAGAAGAGGCAATGATGGAAAAAAAGAAGACTATAGTGGCAAGGGAATGAATTTTATAATGCTAGCAGGCTTTTCAAGATTCAAAGAATTCTATAGCCCTGTATACGATAAAAATGCGAATTCATTTGAAACAGATGTTCGTAATACACTTTATTGGAATCCCAATCTTATTACCAATAAAAGATCGCCTCGGTATAAAATAGATTTTTATAATAATGATGTGTCTAAGAAATTATTGATAATCCTTGAAGGGATTAATATGGACGGTAAAATGACTCGCGTAGTAAAACAGATTGAGTAGGGTATAGGCTATACGGTGTGAGGTAGAAAAGTTAGTTGATTTGATAGTTGGTGATGGTCAGTAATATCTTACCTGTTTTAGTTCCATCGGCACGCATTTTCTTGCGATTAATGTCGGTATCCTTGCCCATAAAATTGAATGGAATCTTTATCTTTTCTACTTCAAAATTTACTTCAACAAAAGCAGGGAGGGGGCTACTATTTTTTTCATATTGAAAAACTAATTTGTAGCTACCATCTTTTTTTGTACTTATTTCTGATTCAGCAATTCTGCGATTTTGAACATCTATCAAGAGTAAGGCAATAGAGAAATCGGCCTTTGAATCGGTTGGAATAATATTAATGGCTTTGTATTTTTTTCCATGTCTCATTTCCTCCCCCCTCGGTACAGTAATATGCGAATAAGCTAATAGCTGGTTAAGGGTGAAATCTAATCCACGCTTGGGTATCATTACAAAATCTTCTGAGGAAAATTTGATGGGTTTATTCTTTTGGTACTTCATTTTTGCCTGCTTAGTAGGCATATTAATAAAGCTGATATCAATGTTAAGTTTTAAATCTGCAGTGAAGTGTTGAATAGAATCCATTCTATCCTTTATACGGATTAAATCGGGGTCTATGGCTTGCGACCAACCCACCGAGCTTACAATTAATAAGGAAATAAACAAATAATTGCGCATACTAGCCAATATCTTTTTTGTGGAATATATAAACGCCTAAGGTTATTAAAATGATGGTATACAATACACTAAGCAATGTGTTTTGGTATACTATATTCCACGGAATATGCGTATAAAAAAAATATTGCCAGGTATCACTCAGTTTAGCAAAAAAAAATGTGTTGAAAAAATGGCTACCGAAATCAACCTTTAGTAAGAGATGACAAATGATTAGAAAGAATGCCGATACGATCCATGTTTTGGCAGCATCCCGTAATATGATACCTATGGTAATGCTTGCAACAGAAAAGAAAATCATGGAAATAGTACCAGCAATAAATGCAAATAGTAATCTTTTCGTAGCATCATTTTGTTTGAAAAAATTAAGTGTATCGAGGTATACAATAAGATCTCCTTTGCCAAATAAGCTATAGCAAAGTGTAAAAGAAGTAAAAGCCAAGAAGGCAACAGCTAAAACAGTAAAAACAATCGCTACAATATATTTGCTCAAGATAAATTGCCATTTTTTTATAGGCTGGAGAAACATAGTTTGAATGGTTCTGTCTTTATACTCGGTGGTAATCATCCCCGATAAAACAATCATCAGAATGAGTGGTAGATGAAACCATTGGGTATTTAAAATTAAATAAATCAATAAATTTCCATTTAATAATGTACCCTCGAAATAGAATGATTTCTGTAAATTTTCTAATAATATATCCAGGATATTTTTTCCTTGAAAATAAGCACTTGCTAAAATGATTAACTCAATACCAAATAGTGATGCTAGGGCATAATAGGTTTTGCTCTGCCTGAATAATTTAAAAAATGCTATAGTAATGAGCGATCTCACGATTCGGTTATCTTAAAAAGTTTCTTCATATTTAATTCTGGCGTACAGGAACTAATATAGATATGCTCTTCTTGTAGTTTTTTGAGTAGCATCGGAATTTCTTCAGCACTAATGGCTACATGTGCGCATTGTGCGACAATACGGTGTTTATACCCTTTTATGGCTACTGCTTGTTGTATGTTTTCTGCGCAAATGGCATATTCATCAGTATTATCTGTTATTATTTTTTGCGCATTTCCTTGCCTTACAATTTGTCCGTCTTTAATTACATAAAGCGTAGTACAAATTTTACTTAATTCTTCAATTATGTGAGAGGAGAGAATAATGGCCAGTTGTTCTTTTTCAGCCAGTTCAATAATTAATGTGCGAAGCGCCATCACACCCATTGGATCTAATCCGGAAAAAGGTTCATCGAGAATTAAACAAGCCGGATTATTTAGTAAAGCAATAGCAATTCCAAGTCGTTGTTTCATTCCCAAAGAAAAGTTCCTTACAGGGTCTTTTCGATCAAGCGGTAGACCAACTTTCTTTAGGATATCATCAATTATTTTTGGTGATATAGGCATGTTTTGCGCCCGGCTAAATACGCTGATATTATCATGCGCGGATAGATACTCATATAATGCAGGTCCTTCAATGATAGCACCTATTTTTTTTTTATTTTCGCCTTCAACTATTACCGTACCACTTGTTGGCGTAATGAGCCCGAGTATAACTTTGAATAGGGTTGTTTTACCAGCGCCATTGGCGCCTAATAAACCGCATATTTCGCCTTTTTTACAATGAATACTTACATCATTCAGTACGTAGCGATTATCATATTTTTTGGTGATATTATGGGCAGTAATACTCATTGCGGAATGGCGTAACCCATCTTAGAATAATCAAATTTGGGGGTATACGATTTTTCGAGAAATGTACGACTCCAAAATTTTCGTTTGAAAAGAAATAGCGGCTCTTTAATCATAAAATAAGGTACATAATGGTACCATTTTACACCCATATCTGCGTAATATTTTTTTACTTCATCACCTATGCCAAGCTCTTCTGCAGCTACTTCAGCAGCCATTCGCTGGCATTTAGAACCGATATACTGGTTAGCAATTTTTTTATTAAAGCCATGTATAAAAAACTGATCTTTTGCCCGTTTATAGTTTTGGAATCTCGACCAACCATCTGCTAATACCAAGAAAATATGGATAAAGGAAAACATAAAGCTCCAAATCCAAAATAATAACCAAGGCGTACTCAATTGGTAGTATGCATGCACTAGTTTACCCCAATAAAACCAAGCCTCTAAAATGAATAAAATGAGTGAATAATATAGCAAACGCCCAACGCGTAAATAAGAAATGTAAAGGCTTGGGGTATTATACATATTAAAATAAATTGGAAGATAATGATTCTTCACAAAATAGAAAATTATGTGTTACCGGATGGGTAGATTTGGTTGGGTTAATTCGTTTGGAAGATAAAGTTCCATCGTGTATATTTGCAGCCCCGTAAGCTCAACTGAATAGAGCATCTGACTACGGATCAGAAGGTTTTAGGTTTGAATCCTAACGCGGTCACGAAACCTCGACAATACTGTCGGGGTTTTTTTAATTTTAGTAGATCAGAAGGTTTTAGGTTTTCCGCCTAGGCGGATAACGCGGTCACAAAAAAGCCCCTGCCAGGGCGGGGGCTTTACATATTTTGTTGTGTTTAGTTTATAAAAAAAGGATCACATACAACACGCTGATACCAAAAAGTAACATTAAACCACGACTTAAAATAGCAGATTGTAATTTCATGACGTATAATTTGTTTGATGAATAATCTGATGTAAAAGTAGCGAGCTGAAATGCTGTGTACAATACCAATTCATAGGTATTTTTATAGTGATTTAACTAATAAACTTTTGCATCTGGGTTAATACGTATTACTTCCCTGTCTGCATTTTCTTTATTTGTTTGGAAAATCATTACGCTATTGGGGAGGTTCATAATGGCAAATGCATTATCCATACCATTGGCTGCCTTACATAATAGGATGCCTATTGGCGCATTTGTACTTCCGTATAGCTGATTTGCAGAATTAAAACTGTTGTAGCGTTCCATGCCTTTTATTTTTTAGTAAATAATATGGGCACAGATTTATACTATGAAAGTAGCTACTATCAGTTTGCAAGAAAATACCAAGTTGGAGGTATTTTTAATAATGCCAACGTACAAAGGCTTCCATGGCTGCGTACTTCGTCATGCCAAGTGCAGCGTACAAATTAGCGGTATTGCCATTTCTATCTTCTGCTCTTTGCCAAAATTCGCGATTGTCTGATCCTTGAAATGGTACCATATCTTTCTGCGATTGGTGGATAAAAATGCCAAAGCGCTTTTTCTTTACTTGATCAGGACTCATAGGAATGGCCATTTCAATTTCAGAAATATCCCATTCTTGCCACGCTCCTTTATATAACCATACCCAACAATCTTTTACCCAAGGCTCCCCAGCGGCTTTTAATCTGCGCATGGCCTCAAAAACTGCTTCTAGGCATACTTTATGTGTGCCATGCGGGTCGGCTAAATCGCCTGCGCAAAATATTTGGTGTGGTTGTAGTTTTTGCAATAATTCCATCGTGAGTATGATATCATCTTCTCCTAATGGTTTTTTATCAATTGCCCCTGTTTCATAAAAAGGCATATTCATGAAATGAGCCCGATCGTCGGTTAAACCCACATATCTACAAGTTGCTTTGGCTTCACAACGGCGTATTAACCCTTTGATAGCGCGTATTTCACTTGTATCCATTTGATTTTTTTTCTTGCCAGCTAAGAAGGCCCTTGCTTTTCGCATTAATTCACTGCTCTTGCTGCTATCGATATCAAACATTTCTTCAAAGCCAACAGCAAAATCTAAGAACCTAGTTACAAACTCATCTGTTACAGCAATATTGCCACTTGTTTGATAGGCAACATGCACTTCATGCCCTTGGTCGTGTAAACGCATAAATGTGCCACCCATGCTAATAATATCATCATCGGGGTGGGGGGAGAAAATTACAGAACGTTTTGGGTGTGGCTCACTACGCTCGGGATGCGCAGGAATAATGGCATTTGGTTTTCCGCCTGGCCATCCGGTGATAGTATCTCTTAGCATGTAAAAAACCTGCAAATTAATTTCATATGCATCTCCTTTTTCAACCAATAAGTCTGATAAGCCATTCTCTGTATAATCATGCTCAGTTAAACTTAATACCGACTTATTAAGTTTCAAGGCTAAGTTTATAACAGCCCGTTTTACCATTTTATTCGTCCAGATACAATCACCCGTTAACCAAGGCGATTTAATGCGTGTGAGTTCTCCCGATGCTAATTCATCAATCACAAAAACGCAATCGGGGTGTTGTTGTAAAATACTTGCAGGAATAGATTCGGTAACATTTTCTTCAACCGATTTTGCAATAATGCTTGCTTTGTTACCCCAAGCCATCAATATAATTTTCTTAGCTTTCAAAATAGTGCTGATACCCATTGTAACCGCTAAACGGGGTACCTTACTCAAACTTTGAAACTCATATGCATTGGCTATTCTGGTGCTATTTTCTAGGTTAATTAAACGTGTTTTTGATAGAATACTTGAACCTGGTTCATTGAAACCTATATGACCGTTCTGACCAATTCCCAACACCTGTAAATCAATGCCACCTGCATCTTCAATGGCTTTTTCATAAGAAGCGCAATACCGCTTCATATCTTCTTTTGGCACGTTACCATTTGGTAAATGAATATTCGAAGGTTCGATATCTACATGGTTAAATAAATGCCGATGCATAAAACTCCAATAACTTTGGTAAGCATCCTTATCAATCGGGTAATATTCATCTAAGTTGAAAGTAATTACATTTTTAAAACTTAGACCCTCTTCCCGGTGCATACGTACCAACTCGGCATACATGCCAATAGGTGTTGAGCCTGTAGCTAAACCGAGCACACATTTTTCCCAGGCTGTTTGTTTTTCTTTGATAAGTGCAGCTACTTGCTGTGCTGCGTAAATAGCACCATCTTTAGGCGTAGCGCAAATTGTAACATCGATTTTTTCAAATGAGTCTACCATGGTTGAGCAATTAGGATACTAAAATAAGCCGAATTTGTCTCAATCCTGCATTTATCGACAAAAAGCGGCATAAAAACGCATTTATTTGATAATTTCTTCAAAAAAGGAATTACTGTAGTTCCAGCCCATCCATTTATATCTATCAAACTGCCTTTTTAAACGGGGTTCAAAATGGCTCCAATTTCTTTGTTCCTTACCACTCCAAAGCACTTCACTTAAAGCGCTCATGCGTGGAAAAATCATGTATTCAACTTTTGAAGTGTTGGTGATATATTCCGTCCACACATTTGCTTGCGCCCCCAAAACATATTTGGCATCTTCTGCATTCATTTGTTTGGGTACGGGTTCATAGCTATATACTTTTTGAACAGTAGTATAACCGCCAATGGTTACCGAATCTTCTTTTTGTTTCTGTTTGTGATCAAAATACATCCATTCACCAGGGGTCATAATTACTTGGTGTTTTTGTTTGGCAGCTTCAATACCTCCTTTCTCGCCGCGCCAACTCATTACGATAGCATTGGGCGCTAAACCCCCTTCTAAAATTTCATCCCAGCCAATAATTTGTTTCCCTTTGCTATTAATATATTGCTCAATGCGCGTAATGAAATAACTCTGTAAGCCATGTTCATCTTTTAAGTTTTTGTCTTTAATTAATTGCTGACAAAAAGCGGAGCGTTTCCAAGATTCTTTCGGGCATTCATCGCCTCCTATATGTATATATTTTGAAGGGAAAAGAGGAAGTACTTCATCAAATACATTTTCTAAAAATTTGAAAGTAGTTTCTGTTGGCGCAAATACATCTTCAAATACCCCCCATGTTTGTTGTACTTGTTTACCTATTTCAGAACCTATCCAAGCCGTTTTTGCAGGATGTTTGGTAGCTTCTTCGGGGAAGCAACTCAATTCCGGATAGGCGGCAATGGCTGCCGATGCATGTCCGGGTAATTCAATCTCTGGAATTACTTCTACATATCTATCGCTTGCATATTGTACAATTTCTTTTATTTCTTCTTGCGTATAATATCCACCATATTTTATGCCTGTATTACCCGTGCCTGGGTATCTACCAATGGTAGTTCCATTTCTATAACCACCAATGGCTGTAAGTTTCGGATACTTTTTTATCTCCATACGCCATCCTTGATCATCTGTTAAGTGCCAATGAAAACGATTCATTTTATGCATGGCGATAAAATCGATGTACTTTTTTATAAAAGCAATAGGGAAGAAGTGCCGACTAACATCTAAATGCATTCCTCTATAAATAAAACGGGGCTGATCTTCTACGCTCATTGCAGGTGCTAAAATGGGCAATGATTTTGTAAATGGTAGTACTTGAATTAATGATTGCACACCATAAAAAACACCTTCATCATTTTCCCCATCAATATGTATAGATGAAGAAGATATATTCAATGTATAACCGCCGCGTGTTGGGTTTGCTTTTTGGGTATTGCTTAAAACAATATTTGCTGTTGGTGTGGATTTGTTGACGATGGCTAATGTAACACCATATATATGCTCAATATATTGTTGTAAAAAATGGGCAGATTTATCTAGTTGTGGATTTAGTAAAACAATTTTGGTTTCTTTTGAAATACTAAAGTTTCCTTCTTTAGCAGTAAAAGAACTTGGTTGTGGGATGATTAATTGGTTTTGGGAGAAGCTTTTCATTGAACAACAAATCCATAATAAAACAACTATTTTTTTCATGTTGGCTTTAGATTAAGTTGTTAAAATAAAAAAGATTCCCCGTATGGAGGAATCTTTTTGAGTATTGGTAAAAATATAGGCTAATTCACTTTTGTAAGTTTAATCAAATTGGTAGGTAAATGAAGATCAACTGGGGTACTACCCGTGCTTACCGCAATATCACCCGAACTTAAAAAACCCCTTTGTTTGAGAATATCAATTTGATCTTGTACAATATCATCTAGGCTTTCTTCTTCAGAATAGTAAAAAGCCCGAACACCCCAGCTTAAACTCAATTGGTTCACCAATGTTTTTTCCTTGGTAAAAATAAAAAGTGGGGAAGAAGGGCGATAACTACTGAGCATAAATGCCGTGTATCCGCTCTGGGTTACACCAATTAAAGCTTTCGCAACTACATCTTCCGCAATTTTACACGCATTATAACATATAGCGTCGCTATGGAATGAAGGCGAATGGGGTTGTGGTTTTAGATCTTCTGAACGATTATATCTATACTCTTTGGTTTCTACTTCATTAATAATTTTACGCATGGTTTCTACCACCAATGTTGGATGCTGACCAGCAGCTGTTTCTCCACTTAGCATTACGGCGTCGGCCCCCTCTAGTACGGCATTGGCAACATCAGTAATTTCACTACGGTTTGGCTTTACCCTTTCCATCATACTCTCCATCATTTGTGTTGCCACAATTACTGGCTTTGCACGATGGATACATTTTCTGATTAATTCTTTTTGGATTAATGGAATTTGCTCAACAGGTAGTTCAACGCCTAAATCGCCACGCGCTACCATGATGGCATCACTTTCAATGATGATATCTCGGATATTGGTAAGTGCTTCTGGTTTCTCAATTTTTGCAATGATTTTAGTTTTGCTTTTTTTCTCATCCAGTTTACTTCTTAAGATCACAATATCTTTCACACTTCTTACAAAACTCAAAGCTACCCAATCACATTGTTGCTCAATAATAAACTCTAAATCTTTTAAATCTTTATCCGTTAATGCAGGAAGTGAAATTTTAGTATCCGGTAAATTGATACCTTTTTTTGAAGATAGAATACCGCCAAGTGTTACTGTAACTTTTACATCGCCATTCTTCTCAATACCAGAAACTTTTACTTCAATTTTTCCATCATCAATCAAAATGATATTTCCTAAAACCACATCCCCTGCAAGGTTAGGGTAGGATACATAGATTTTTTCTTTAGTACCAATACATTTTTCATTCGTGAAAGTAAGTATATCACCTATTTTTAAATCAAGTGCATTATTTTCAATTTCACCTACACGAAGTTTGGGACCTTGCAAATCAGCTAATATGGAAATATTATAGGGTTGTGTTGTATTGATGTTGCGAATATGTTCGATAATGGCAAGCTTATCTTCATGGGTACCATGCGAGAAATTTAAGCGAAATACATTCACGCCAGCTTTTACAAGGTCGAGTAGTTTGTCGTACGTATCGCAAGCCGGACCAACAGTTGCAACAATTTTTGTACGATGGGAAACGTGTTTTACACCTGCTTCTTTATCCATATTCTTATGCAGGTACTTGTCGAGATTTTTAGACATAAAGGGGTTTAATTAATTATAAACTAGCTAGCTAAGATTTTTACAATTCTTAACCAATCGTCAGAAATTTTTTGTTTTGCTTTAACAGCATTATCTAAAGCTGTATAATGTATTTTATTGTTCAATATTCCAACCATTACATTATGGTTTCCATTCATAAGGCATTCAACTGCATGAAAACCCATTCTACTTGCGATTAGCCTATCTAAACAACTTGGCGAGCCACCACGTTGAATATGACCTAAAATACAAACCCTGGTATCGGCTTGGGGTAAGCGTTGTTTAATGATTGTTGCAATTTCATTAGCACCACCAAATTCTTCTCCTTCTGCTACAACTACCAGATTAACTAATTTTTTTCTTTTTTCTTTTTCAGTTAAAGAACTAATTAGCTCGTCGATATCGGTTTTGGTTTCTGGTATCAAAATATTTTCTGCACCAGTTGCAATACCACTATGTAAAGCAATATAGCCAGCATCACGCCCCATTACTTCAACGATAAATAAACGATCGTGCGCATCTGCAGTATCCCTAATTTTATCTATTGCTTCAATAGCCGTATTTACTGCAGTATCAAAACCAATGGTGAAATCGCTGCCGGCAATATCTTTATCTATTGTACCCGGTAGTCCAATACAAGGTATATCAAATTCATTACTAAATTTTTGTGCGCCCTTAAAACTACCATCGCCGCCAATAATTACTAAGCCATCAATACCTCTTTTTTTAAGGTTTTCATATGCTTTTTTGCGACCTTCTGGTTCAAAAAATTCCTTGCTTCTGGCAGTTTTTAAAATGGTGCCACCTCTTTGAATAATATTGGCAACAGAGCGGGAATTCATGGGTACAATATCATCCTCAATCATTCCACTGTAGCCCCGCATCACCCCAAAAACTTCTAAACCATGATAAAGTCCTGTTCTTACTACAGCTCGAATGGCTGCATTCATTCCCGGTGAATCACCCCCAGAGGTTAATACCCCAATTTTTGTAACTTTCTTATTCGTCGTCATTGTGCTTGTACTTGTGCTATTTTCAACATGATATGCATGTCTTAAATAATGTGTATAGTATACACAGAGTTTCAAAAATAAGGATTTGAAAGGAAACCACCCAGCCATTTGAAATCGTTGTTTTTTTGTACCATTGTTTTATGAAAATTGCAGTTACAGGTTCCAATGGTTTTTTAGCCCATCATCTTTGTGTATTCCTTTCCCAGCATGGATTTGATGTGATTGGATGCGGAAGAGGAGAAAATAGAGTACATTCCCCTGCAACGTTTGCATACTATACTGTTGAACTAACGGACGTTAGTTCTATTAATCATTTTTTTAATACGGTTAGGCCCTTGATAATTATTCATACGGCGGCCATGAGTAAGCCAGATGAATGCATGCAAGATCCGCAAGCTTGTATATTACATAATATAACAGTAACAAATTTATTAGCTGAAGCAGCCAAAATACATAACACAAAATTTATGTATAGTTCTACCGATTTCATCTTTGGCGAGGGTGGCCCGCATGGTGAAAACGATAAACCAGCCCCACTTAATTTTTATGGAGAAAGTAAATTAATGGCTGAGCAACAACTCCTTTCAATTCTCCCTGATGCGATTATATTTCGCCCTGTTTTCATCTATGGAAAACAATGGCCGGGTATGCGCGGCAGTTTTATCCATTGGGTAGCTAATCAATTGCAAGCGGGGAATAAAATTAGGGTAGTTATGGATCAACAACGCACACCCACTTTTGCCCCAGATATATGCAACGGAATTTTACAAATTATTAAAACAGCGCAAACAGGCATTTTTCATTTGGCTGGAAAAGATATTTTATCGCCCTATGAAATGGCGCTTGCTGTTGCTGATGTTTTGCAACTGAATAATACCTTAATTGAACCCGTAAATGCCGATACTTTTCCTGAGCCAGTACAGAGGGCCAAAAAATCGGGATTGAAAATTGATAAAGCGATTCAATTATTGCAATACGAACCCCACTCATTTGCAGCGGGTGTTCGTATGAGCTTTGAATAATTATGTTAATGGAAGAAAAATTTCTGCCATCATACAGCGTGCGCTGCCACCACCATTCGTTTCAATAGTAGTAATATCTGCGTGTAAAATTGCATTAAACTTTTCGATAACTTGTACTTGGTTTATATGAAGTGAATGGTAAGCTTGGCTCGACATTACCAAGAATTTTTTATCTTCTTTATTATGCACTTGTAGCATATTTCCAGCAAATCGATTCATTTGATCTAAGCTAATTTCAATGATGTCTTTTTGTGTAGCTTCTATTCTTTTGATAACCGTATTTCTTTCTATATCATCTTTTATAGCATCTAAACAAATCACTACGTATTCATCTGCCACACACATCATTACATTGGTATGGTAAATGGGCATTGCATTTGCATCTAAAGCCCAAAATGTTTCTGCACGATAACCAAATGTTTCGCAGAATTTATCTAGTACTTTTTTATCCGTACGAGGGGATAAACAAGCATAGGCTATTTTGTTTTCTCTATCGAGTACCATACTACCCGTACCTTCTAAGAAAATGTTTTCATTTTCATAATGACTAAGGTCGATGGTATTGTTGATAATAAATTTATCCTTGATAGCATTTAATACGGTAGGCTTACGCTCTAATCTTCTATTTTGGGCATACATGGGATATAAACAAATGCGGCCATCTTCATGAAAGGAAATCCAATTATTAGGAAAAATTGAATCTGGGGTGTGCGGATCGGGGGTATCTTCTACCACTGTAACAGCAATGCCGTTGCTTCTTAGTACTGCGATAAAATTTAAAAATTCTTTTGCTGCTTTTTCCTGTGCTTTCTCATCTTGCACATTTGTTTGGAAGCTATTGTTTACGGCTGTTTCGGCATTAAAATCGAAACGCACCGGCTTTATCATTAATAAATGATTGGTGTGTTGCATTTACATAAATTTAAATTCGCTCACGTAATAAAGGCATACTCATACAATGGAAACCACCTCTTGCACGCGATAATTCGGCAGAAGGCATGGTAATAAATGTATTGTTAATATCTGCCGCAGTAATTTCACCTGCTTCTAACCGTTGTATCAAATCTTTTACAGAAACAATACTAAAACCTGCTTGTCGAAAAGCTTCTGTGGTTTTATCATTTCTGTCGTAACCCAATACTACACCTTCTTTTAAGGCCAATAAATTACAGGAGTCTGTCCATTGTTCTCTGGCACTATACGGAAACTCATTATTGCCAGAGAAAATAAATTTCACTTCATGCTCACATTGCAAATCGGTTTTACTGATGTCTACTAATAAATCTTCTAAGCTTTCAAAAGTGACAGGGTTATCTGGGCACTTTCTATGAAACTGGGTGATTTTAATTTTCTCTTCTTTTTTAATTTCTAAAATTCTTTCTACTGCATTATCATCCTCATGTTTAACTGCTTTACGAGAAAAATTGCCTAGCATTACCCAAACGTCGCGTTTTACTTGGGTGAATACGGTATCGATATGCATATAGTCGCGCTTCTTTGGAATTTTCACAATGGTAACTTTTTCCATCAATCCCATTTCAAAAAGTGTAGTCGTAATTTTTGCAGCAGCTTCAGATGATGTACGCTCACTCACGCCTACCAAAATATGGTTATCGCTTACTACCATAATATCTCCGCCTTCTAAAGTTATTTTTCGATCATCATCTTCTTTGGGTAATAAAAAACTGTGATTCGAATCGGATAGCTCAATAATATTCTTTGTATAGTTAGCAAAGAAAGGATGCGTAAAGAAAATATATCTTGCCAATAAAGCTTCTCTGGTTCTGGCTTTCTTAGCAGGCTTATTCAGGAGAACATGGTCTTTAATGGTAATGCCAATGTCGCGGGTAAATATAAAATTAGGAATGGGTGCAAATAATAATTCTTTATTTTGGGATGTGCCTGAAACAAAAGTTTTTGCCAGTTCAACAGCGCTATAGTTTAGTAATTCATTTTGTTTAGCATAGGTACAGCCTTCAATGGCACAAACGGAGGCAACTAGTTTTGCACGAATAGCCATATCCTCTAATATTTCTGCCAATAACCATTGCAATTCTATCACTTTTTCTGAACGATGGAATGCCTGGCTCTCTGGCTTATAAAAAGAACGATCATGCTTAGGATCATCGATATCTTTTAGCTTTCCTTTTATTTTTTCTGGATCTAAAAAGTACAATAAGATTTTTGTATAATAATCATATTCATCTTTCCGAATAGTATCTAAGTGTACGATATCTTCAAATAACCAATCTTGCGCTTTAGAGGGTACAACTTTGCCCAATCCACTATCTGGACTATGAACCAATAATTTTTTTAATGTTCCAATTTCGGAACTAACGAAAAGCGACATATTAAGTAATTATGTTATTAAGTTAATGAGTTATTGGACTATAGACGATTGACGATAGACCATTATAAGTAAGGGATATAATTTGATATCCAAGCCCCGAGCATTCAGGGTTAAAAGTTTAGGTTAAAACAAAACTCAGTGATCGGGCATGGGGTTAAGGCCACGATACATCCAAGCAAAATGGGCAGTAAGCAATACTATGGTAGAACAATTGTTCATTAAAGTACAAAGCTAAGGATTTATTTGGAAAGGCAATTTCCCGTTCAAATTGCCAGTTGACTGTTCTATTTTAAAACGAACAAATAATTCTTCACTATACCAGTTTTCTGTATGTGTTTTTCTGATTACCTCCGCGTGTTCGGGCAGTGTGTAAGCGAAAGTTTTCATAGCTTCTTTGCTTTCCCAAATGCTAAATGTGGCCTGCTTAATCCATGGCAGTTCTCCGATACCTACTGATGTGATAAAGCCTTTAGCAGTGGCCATTTGTGAAGCAACCGGGTTTACATATTTCCAAAAACGATGTAGTTTATATAATCGGATAGTTGCCCTTGTAAGCACCGCTATCGGGCCCTCATAAGCTGTTTTTCTGGGCAAACTACCGAACACTTCTTTACCATCCCATACACCATGGCCTTCAATAGGCGTTAATTGTAATTCCCATTTTTCGCAGCCAAAGAAATTCCACCAGGCTAGGAGGAAAGTGGGTAACGGGTAATGAGTAGTGGGTAGTGGGTAGTGTTTAGTGTGTAGTTCTTCACTTTTCACTATCCACTCACCACTATACACTAACAACACACTCCACTGTCGCCAATCGGGGGTTTTATCAAAAGTGCCGTTACGGCCGCAACCCATCAATTTCCAAAATGAATAATTTGGATTGAACCATAGTGCAAATCGAAAAATAGCCATCGATAAAAAACCTGCCCATCCCAACCATTTGGGGTATCTTACAATAATCAATGCCACTTTCATATTGGCAATGTAATGGTATTTTTGATTGTATAAATAGAACGATTATAGATGCGTACAAGAATTATCAATATTGCTACACTAGCGGGTATCACAGAAAAGAATAGTTTATTGCGGGGAGGAGCTTTGAATCAGCTGGATTGTATCCAAGATGCTTATATTGATATTGAAGATGGAAGGATCGTGGGGTGGGGGCAGGAGAGGGATAAGGTGAAAGGGGATAGGGAAAAGGGAATAGGGTATAGGGATGATGGTATAGAGAGTGAAGTTATTGATGCGAAGGGTGCAACGGTGTTACCTTGCTGGTGTGATAGCCATACCCATCTTGTATTTGCTGCTACTAGGGAAGATGAGTTTGTAGATAAATTAAATGGCTTGAGTTATGCAGCCATAGCTGCCAAAGGAGGCGGTATACTTAATTCTGCCGCAAAAATTGCCCATGCTACTGAGCAAGATTTATTTGATGGCGCTATGGAACGTTTGCATGCGTTAATGAAACTGGGTACAGGTGCTATTGAAATAAAATCAGGATATGGATTGGATACGGCTAATGAGTTGAAAATGTTACGTGTGATTCAACGTATTAAAGCCTCCGCACCGATTCCGGTTAAAGCCACTTTTTTAGGAGCCCATACGTATCCCGCTCTTTTTAAACAGGATCATGAAAAGTATATACATCAAATTATACATGAAATGCTACCGGCTATTGCAGCCGAAAAATTAGCTGACTATATCGATGTTTTTTGTGAAGAAGGTTTTTTTAGTTATGATGAAACGGTTCGTATTTGTGAGGCGGGAAAAAAATACGGACTCATTCCAAAAATTCATGCCAATCAATTGAATGCTTCAGGTGGGGTAGAAGCTGGTATTGCTGTTGGGGCTTTAAGTGTAGATCATTTAGAAACCATGACGGAAGCCAATATCAATGCAATGGGCGCATCATCTGTAATGGGTACGATGTTGCCTACCGCCGCTTTCTTTTTACGAATGCAATATCCGCCGGCTCGGGCCCTTATGGAAGCCAATGCAGCATTGGCACTAGCATCGGATTATAATCCAGGATCTAGTCCGGCTGGCAATATGAACTTTGTAGTAGCATTGGCCTGTATTCAAATGAAAATGTTACCTGAAGCGGCTATCAATGCGGCCACTATTAATGGGGCTTTTGCCATGGGTGCGGCTGATGAAGTAGGTAGCATCGCTATAGGAAAAACAGCGAATCTTATTTTTACAAAACCGATTCCTTCCATAGCCTATTTACCTTATAGTTTTTCAACTAATTTGGTTGATAAAGTAATGATCAATGGAAATTTTATTTAATTCCAAATAGAAAATTATATTTAGGTAGCTAAAACTGTTGTATGAGCCATTTGAAAATTTACAATAAACAAGATATTTTATCGCTTACCCGTATTCGCCGTTTTGAAACAAAATTGGGCGAACGTGTGCAAGTAGTAAAAGATCCACAACATGTAATTGAATCTATTCAGATTTCAACAGCACAATATGTTTTAGTAGGCATTCCAGAAGATATTGGCGTAAAAGCGAATGGTGGCATTGGAGGTGCAGACTCGGCATGGCTTCCTTTTTTAAAAGCCTTTTTAAATATTCAAAGTAATGATTTTTTAGAAGGCAGTAATATACTATTGCTCGGACATTTTGATTTTTCCTCAATTGAACATCTCATTGAGCAACATGCACATGAGGGGGAAGAAAAAATGGAAGCATTCAGGCATGCTGTAAATACGGTTGATGATGCGGTAGAGCAACTTATTCATACGATTACCCAATATGGTAAAATACCGATTGTAATTGGTGGCGGACACAATAATGCCTATCCCTGTATAAAAGGAGCTGCAAAAGGATTTCATAAAGCAGGATTATTGCCCATTGCACAAATCAATGCAATTAATGTAGATGCACATGCCGATTTTAGACCCATGGAAGGTAGGCATAGTGGGAATGGATTTACTTATGCAGAAGCCGATGGATACCTAGAAAAGTACTGTGTAGTTGGTATCCATGAAAACTATTTGCCCCAAAATGTATGGATGGATATTGTAAATAATCCATTTGTAGATTGTATTACGTATGAAGACATATTTGTACATGAAAAAAGAACATTTATGCAGGCCATTGCGCATGCATGTAACTTTACGGATGATACCTATTGTGGTATTGAATTAGATATGGATAGTGTTGCACAAAGCCTTAGTAGCGCTCAATCTCCGGCGGGAATAACAGTTAACCAAGCACGACAGTATCTGAGTTTTGTAGCAGCCGATAGTAAAATAGCTTACTTACATATTTCAGAAGGTGCCAGTGTATTAAGTGATGGTAGAACAGACGCCGGAACAGGTAAACTCATTAGTTATTTAGTAAGTGATTTTATAAAAAGCAAGTCATTATATTAACGAATTATTTGCAGTTTAATTTTTTTATCATTCTACATCATCGTACCTTTGCGCCAGCATTGAGCAAAATAGTTGATATCACTTCATAGGTAGGCTGATTTTACACCATATTACTGCTAACGATACAGTATAATTTCTACCACGGCTCAAAACATTTGTAAAAAAATAAAATAGGAATACAATGAAAGGCGATGTTATGCCCACTATCGTAAAAATCGATAAGGCGCACTTAAATGAATTGGTAAAAGAAGTAAAAGAAACAATTGCTACCGATGTGGTAATGCAAAACGCAATAACACATAAAGCAAAATTTGGGTTGATTGATCTTTGGAAAATCCAAAGGGGTATGCGATCAGCACATATCAATTTTAAAGAGAACTTCTAATAAAAATCCCGGCTTTATGCCGGGATTTTTTTATTTAGCTCCTGGTGTTTGTTCTACACCCCAATTGCTGTAGGATGGAAAATAGCTGCTATTCCAAAATTGATAGCGTGGGATCATTTGTTTTTCCAAACGCTTTAAAAAGTTTTTATACGATTTATCAGCGAATTTGCTCCATAGTGTTTCACTTAATGCCGTCATTCTAGGAAAAATCATGTAATCAACTTTCTTTTCATTTCCCATGTATTCAGTCCATACATTTGCTTGTGCACCCACCACTTTATTAGCCAGTCCCGCATCAGCAATAGCTGCCGGAATCGGGTCAAAATTATAAATAGCTTCTAAAGGGTTATAGCCATGAATGGCTAAGCTATCTGAGGGGTCGGCCGACTGGTAATGGTCAAAATAAAAGGGCTTACCTGGGGTTTGAATTACGCGGAATCCTTTTTTAGCTGCTTCAATCGCTTGTTTCTCTGTTCCCCAATTCATAACGATGGTAGATGTATCAATATCGCCTTCGTTTATTTCATGCCAGCCAATAGCTATTCGATTATTTTTTTGTAAAAATCGGGCCACATATTCAATAAAATAAGTTTGTAAAGCAGTTTCATTTTTCAACTTATTTTGCTGCATGAATTGTTGTGTTTTTGGATCTTGTTTCCACCACAGTTTACTACATTCATCACCACCGATATGTATATAGGTAGAAGGAAATAATTCCATCAACTCCGTAAAAACAGTCTCTAAAAATTGGAAGGTTGCCGGTTTGGGGGCGAGTACATTATTTTGCCTATTATACATGCCCCATGTAGTAGCTACTTGCCAAATTGTATCGGGTTTTGTACTTAATTCCGGATAAGCTGCGATTGCGGCTCTACTATGACCAGGAATATCTATTTCTGGGATGATATTAATACCTCTAACATTGGCATAGGCAACAATTTCAGCGATTTCTGCGCGGGTATAAAAACCACCATAACGTGTACTGTCATATTGGGCGGGGGTATCTTTAAAATGACCAATTAAAGTTGCATCTCTGAATGAGCCAATGCTATTTAATTGGGGGTAAGCTTTCATTTCAATCCGCCAACCTTGATCATCTGTTAAATGCCAATGAAAATTATTGAGTTTATGAAAAGTGAGATAATCGATATATTTTTTGATATATGCAACCGGAAAAATATGCCGCACAACATCTAAATGCATGCCTCTGTAGCTAAAGCGTGGATAATCGGTAATTGCAATAGTTTCGATACTGGCTGTTTCAACTTTTTCTAAAGGCAATAATTGCAAAACAGTTTGTATTGCATTGATATAACCTCTTTTGTCATTTATCTCGATTCTCAATATTTCTTGCGAAGTTGTTATTTTATACATTTCGGGTTTAGTGATTTTTTCGGGAGACTCCGTAACGATAATGAAGTTTCGGGGGCCAACCAATTCTCCGTTGAATTCAATACCCGTTTGATCTCTAATAGCATCAACAAAATAAGCAGTTTGGGCGGCATATTTTTCGGGTGCTTCTATGCGTGTACTCGACCGAAGTACAAAAGGTATACCCCCATCAAACCTTGTTTTCATCATTGATACCGGTTTAGGTAAAATAGCGTAGGGATATTGAGCTTGTGCGCGAACAATTATGGTACTTAGTAGAATAAAAGTAAAAATTATTTTTAGCGTCTTATACAGCATATTACTAAACTTGAACACTAAAAGTATTGAATTGCCACCATTTAGGTAATTTGCAGTATGAATAATTCCTATTTTATTACAGGTATTGGTACTGGTGTTGGAAAAACCCTTGTTTCAGCTGTATTGGCTGAAGCACTTGGGGCGCATTATTGGAAACCTGTTCAAGCTGGTTTTGCGGATGGTACGGATAGCTCAACAGTAAAATCTTTGGTTGTAAATAAAACAGTACAATTTCATAAAGAAGCATATAAACTTAAATTGCCTGCCTCACCACATATCGCCGCAAGAGCAGAAAAAATAACCATTGAAATGGTGAAATTGTTACAAGCCTATCATCAAGTAAAAGAAAAAGCTGGCGAGCAGGATTTGTTGGTAGAAGGGGCAGGAGGTTTGCTAGTGCCTTTAAGTGAACAATTATTAGTGGTAGATTTTATTAAACTTATTCAAGCAAAAGTAATTTTAGTAAGTAGAAATTATTTGGGAAGTATTAATCATTCTTTACTAACTGCAGCATTTTGTAGATCAAATGAAATACCTGTTGCTGGTTGGATATTTACAGATACATATATGGATTATGAGGATGAGATAGTAAAGTGGAGTGGTTATCCTAAGATTACGCATATTCCATTATTGCCAACGGTAGATCAAGCAGCCATTGTAGCGGAAGCAAAGCACAAAAAAGCAGAAATATTGCAAGTATTACATGGATAACACAAAAGCCATATTAAGAGATACTTATAAAGAAAAGCGGTTAACACTTTCTTCGAAGGAACGATTAAAGTTGGATGATTTATTGTTATTGCAATTTCAGCAAATAAATTTTGCCGGGATTCATACCTTGCTTACTTATTGGCCCATGGCTGCAATGGCTGAACCCAATACACATTTATTTTCGAGTTACTTGAGGCATATGATACCCTCATTAACCATGGCATATCCACGTATAAAAAATAAGGTGCAAATGGAAGCGGTAATCATTGATGAGGATACCGTGTATGATACCAATACCTGGGGTGTAACAGAACCAAGGGGTGAGCAAGTACTTGATCCGCACAAAATAGACCTTGTACTTACGCCATTATTAATTTTTGATACAAATGGGTATAGGGTTGGTTATGGGAAAGGCTTTTATGATCGTTTTTTGAGTGATTGTTCGCAAGCCGCGATTATCGGCTTTTCGTACTTTGAGCCAGTAACTGAAATTACGGATACCCATGAATTTGATTTACCTTTAACCATAGGTATTACTCCAGATAAACTCTATGAATTTTAATACGATCTTTTTAAAATCGTTTCGCGTTTTACTATTACCTATTGCTGGCCTATACGGATTAGTGATATTCATTCGTAATAAGCTATATGATAAGCGATATTTGGCTGCTGCGGAGTTTAACTTCCCCCTTATTTGTGTGGGTAATTTAGCCGTTGGTGGTACAGGTAAATCGCCCATGGTGGAATATCTCGTATTGCTTCTTCGTCCTTATTTTAAAATTGCTACACTAAGTAGGGGTTACAAGCGTAGAACAAAGGGCTATGCTTTAGCCAACGAGCATACAACAGCCTTAGAAATTGGCGATGAGCCCATGCAGTTTCATACAAAATTCCCGGATATAGCGGTTGCCGTAGGTGAAGAACGTGTTGTAGCTATTCCGAGTTTATTGCAAGATCGACCCGCATTAGAAGCGATTATTTTGGATGATGCGTTTCAACACCGAACGGTTAAAGCAGGGTTTAATATTTTGTTAACCGATTACAGTAATTTATATACACAGGATTTCTTTTTACCCACGGGCGATTTGCGTGATGAATGGGCTTCAGCCAAAAGAGCGAATATTATTGTGGTTACTAAATGTCCGGCTAATTTAGATGAGCAGTCCAGATCTAATTTACTGCGTGATATTCGACCACAAGCTCATCAACATGTTTTCTTTTCAACGATTGAATATGGCTTGCCATATCATATTTGTAATAGGGCCGAGAAATGTCAGATCACACAGGAAGATGAAGTGCTATTGGTTTGTGGTATTGCAAATCCAAAACCGCTGAAAGAGTATCTTACTTTGCGTGCACATACGTATTATCAACTCGATTATTCTGATCATCATATTTTTTCGAGCGATGATTTAGCAGATATTATCCGAAAATTTAGAGAGATACAAGCGCGTAATAAAATGATTCTTACAACAGAAAAAGATGCCATGCGATTACTCAAATTCAAAGAAGAGCTTTATAATATTCCCTTGTTTGTAATTCCCGTAAAACCACATTTTCTTTTTAAAGAAGGAGAAAAGTTTGATGCACTTGTATACAATTTTATAAAAAATTTCCATTTCAATCCAACCTATGCGCAATAAAAAAACCAAGTCGAAGCAAAAGAAACAATCCAAATCGAAATCAGTTTCGGTACAGCAAATCAAGGGTAGGCTTGAGGTAACACGTTCTGGTATGGGATATGTTGTAGTAGAGAATGGTACAGGAGATATCATGGTTAAGCCAGGCGATTTTGCTACAGCTTTGCATGGAGATATTGTACGGGTAAAAGTAATTAAAGAGAATAGCCGAACCGGGAAGAAGGAAGGAAAAATTTTGGAAGTAGTAACACGTAAGCAAACGGAGTTTGTGGGAAGCATTCAACTCTCTACGAATTTTGCATTTTTTGTACCCGATACCGATAAGCCCATGCCCGATTTGTTTATTCCCCTAACAGATATAAAAGGAGCCAAACATAAGGATCGGGTAATTGCGCGATTGGTTAAATGGGAGAAAGAAGATAAAAAGCCAGTTGGAGAAGTAGTTAGCATTTTACATCCCGATAATGCCAATGATGCAGCTATGAAGGAAATTCTAGCACAGGCTGGGTTTCCTTTACAGTTTGGCGATGATGTGATGGAAGAGTCGGCAAGATTACCTGAAGTATTGGATAAAGAGGAAATAAAAAATAGAAGAGATTGTAGAGATATACTCACATTTACGATCGATCCTGTTGATGCCAAAGATTTTGATGATGCTATTTCTTTTCGTACACTAGGAGATGATAAATATGAAATAGGGGTTCATATTGCCGATGTAAGTTATTATGTAACGCCAGATTCTGCTTTAGATGCGGAGGGCTATAAGCGTGCTACCTCTGTGTATTTACCAGATCGTGTAAACCCAATGTTGCCAGAGCGAATCTCCAACGAACTATGTTCATTAAGGCCTAAAGAAGATAAATTCACTTTTGCTGCTGTTTTTCAGATGAATGGAAAAGGAGAAATAAAACAATATTGGTTAGGTAGAACAGTGATACATTCTAATCATCGGTTTACTTATGAAGATGTGCAAGCCATTATTGAGCAAAAAGAAGGATTGTATAAAGAAGAGATATTGTTGTTGAATGATATTGCACAGCGATTAAGAAAGAAAAGATTTAGTAAAGGTGCGATTAATTTTTCCTCACAAGAAGTACGGTTTAAATTAGATGAAAAGGGTTACCCGATTGGTATTATGGTGAAAGAGAGTAAAGAGGCGCATCAGTTGATTGAAGAGTTTATGTTGTTGGCAAATAGAACCGTTGCAGAAAATATTGCCAAGCAACAAATCAATAAAAAACCGATCCCGTTTCCTTACCGCGTACACGATCAGCCTGATGAAGAGAAGCTGGCACCTTTTATTCAGTTTGCACAGAAATACGGACATAAATTTGATATGAGTAGTCCCGAAGCTATTGCCTTCAGCTTCAATAATATGTTGAAAGAAGCAAAGGGAAAACCCGAGCAGCATGTATTAGAGCAGCTCGGTATTCGTACGATGGCGAAAGCTATATATACAACTGAAAATATTGGGCACTATGGTTTAGCATTTGAATACTACTGTCATTTTACTTCTCCGATACGCCGTTATCCAGATGTATTGGTGCATCGCGTATTAGCTAGTGTATTGAGTGGTAAGCCCGATGTAGATAAGAAAATGCAAGAGAAGTGTAAACACAGCAGCGAGCGGGAGCGAGCGGCTATGGAATGTGAAAGAGCTGGAAATAAATATAAACAGGTAGAGTTTTTAAAAGGACATGTAGGTGAAATATTTGAAGGCGTTGTGAGTGGTGTTTCTTCCTTTGGTTTTTGGGTAGAAACCGTTGACCATAAATGTGAGGGCTTGGTAAGTATTGTGAGTTTGAGTGATTACGATGATTTTAGATTGGTAGAAAGTGATTATAGTTTAGTAGGAAGAAGAAGTGGACGCATCTTCAGAATGGGTGATAAAGTAAAAATTAAAGTAGTTGCTGCTAATTTGGAAAAAAGGCAATTAGACTATGAGTGGGTTATGCAATAGTTACCAACCACTCGCTAATATATCTGCAAGATGTAATGATTGTAGATTACTTTTTTTATGCTTTGCGCAGCCATCTATATGCATTAAACAACTCATATCGGTACTGATAATATGTGTTGCACCTGTTTGTTCTGCATGAGTGATTTTTTGATCGGCCATGGCAACACTGATAGGCTCAAACTTAACGGCAAATGTTCCGCCAAAACCGCAACAGGTTTCTACGTCGTTCATTTCAACCAGCTCTAAACCTGTTACATTGGCTAATAACTTACGCGGTTCATTTTTTATTTTACATTCCCGTAAGGCGGCACAACTATCATGATAGGTAGCTTTTGCATGGAAACTAGCACCTATGTTTTCTACCTTCAATATATTCACTAAAAAATCGGAAAACTCATAAATACGTTCGGATAGCTTTTTTGCTTTGGCCAAATTAGTTGAGTTTTCAAAAAGCTTTCCATAGTAATTTTTTACAAATCCAACACAGCTCGCACTAGGGGCTACAATATAATCGGTACCTTCAAAATCGTTGATAAACTTAGTACATACTTCTCTTGCTTCTCCCCAAAAACCTGCATTGAAAGCTGGTTGTCCGCAACAAGTTTGATTTTGATTATACGTTACTGTAGAGCCAACTTTCTCTAATACTTTAACCATGTTAAAAGCAACAGTTGGATACAATTGATCTATAAAACAAGGAACAAATAACTGAACGGTAGGCATTAGTTGGCTTTTTTCAATTTATTGTTTAAGGCAATCATTTTTAAAGCGGTAATAGCGGCTTCTTCGCCTTTATGACCGTGAACACCCCCAATCCGTTCTTTGGCTTGTTGCTCATTTAATACAGTGAGTACACCAAATATAACAGGTACATCAATGGTTAAGTTTAATTGCATCACACCATCAGTAACGGCTTTACATACATAATCGAAATGGGGTGTATCTCCTTGTATTACGGTGCCCAATGTTATATAGGCATCGGGCATTTTAGTAGCATAGGCATAATGATTTTTAACGGCGAAAGGTATTTCCACCGCGCCAGGAACCGTAATTACCTTATACCTTACACCTTCTCCCTTTAATACCTTAACAGCTCCTTTTTCGAGGGCATTCACAATTTTGCTATTCCATGCTGTTTTTACAATAACTACAAAGGCATTCCCTGTAGGAATGCCTTTGTGTAATGCTGTATTACCTTTTGTGGCCATAATAATTGGCTTAATCGTTTTTCTCGATACTTAAACGGTTGATATATTTATCGGCTTGAAACCCTTTTTCTGTTTTAGGGAATTGATCTTTCAATTCTTTGTATAGATCAATTGCTTCTTTTGTTTTGCCGCTTGTTTCGCTTAATAGAGCGGCTCTAAATAAATATTCAGATGAATTATTTTCATCTTCTTCAAAAGTTCTGGCTGCTTTTTTATAGGCTTCAATCGCTTCGTCTTTTTTATTTAATTCTGCATAAGCATCGCCCAAGCAGCCTAGGGCTAATAATTGTACTTGTTTGGCATCGGTTGAGAAGTCTTTTAAATACTTTACTGCATTATTAAAATCGCCTAATTTCAAGTAACTAACACCCGCATAATAGTAGGCAAGGTTAGCAGCTTTGGTACCACCATAGTTTTTAATTACATAAAGGGCACCTTTGTTTTGTCCATCACCATTTAATACTAAATTCAAAGAATCAATGGCGAAATATTGTTGTGCTTTAAAAATAGCATCTGCTGCTTTTTCTTCTTTTGGTTTTTGGATATACTCTTTGTATCCATAATAGCCGCCTCCAATTACTAATGCAACTACCAATACCGCTAAAACGGGTTTTTGTACATTCTTCCAAACTCCTTCTGCTTTTACTAATGCCTCATTTACTTCCGGAGCATTTACCTGCTGTTCTGTCATCTTAAGTTATTATGTTATTGAGTTATTATGTTATTGTCAGATTGTTGATTCCAGATTGAAGATTTAATCTACAATGAAAGGATAGTTTTGATCGATGTATACATCTTTCAATACTTCATCATCAGAAGGCCATGGACTTTCTTCCGCAAAGCGTACGCTTTCATCTACGATTGCATTTATCTTTTGATCGATTGCATTTAATTCATCCTGAGTTGCGTATCCATTTTCTAATATCGTATGTGCTACTTTAGTTATTGGGTCTTGATTTTTATATTCATCAACCTCATCTTTGGAACGATATTTTTGTGGGTCTGAAATTGAGTGACCCTTGTAGCGATAAGTTTTCATTTCCAAAAGGGTAGGACCGTCGCCTTCTTTAGCTCTTTTAACCGCACGGGCAACGCTATCGTGTACGGATTCGGGTGTCATACCATCAACCTTATCTGCCGGCATATCGTATGCATCAGCTAATTTATAAATATCGATTACATTACTGGTACGTTCAATAGAAGTACCCATAGCGTAATTATTATTTTCGCAAATAAAAATTACCGGGAGCTTCCAAAGCATGGCCAGGTTAAAAGTTTCGTGCAACATACCTTGCCGAGCAGCACCATCGCCAAAATAACAAAGTACTACATTGCCTGTACCTTTGTATTTCTCTGCAAATGCTAATCCGGCCCCTGTACCTATTTGTGCACCAACGATACCATGACCGCCAAAAAAGCGATGTTCTAAACTAAAGAAGTGCATGCTACCCCCTTTACCTTTGGCACAACCCGTTGCTTTACCATAAAGCTCAGCCATACAAGCATTTGCAGACACACCTTTGGCAAGGGCTAAACCATGATCTCGGTAGGCTGTAATAAAAGGGTCATCGGGAGATGTGGCCGTTAAGCAACCAGCGGCAATGGCTTCCTGACCGATATAGGCATGGAAAAACCCACGGATTTTACCAGCCATTTTATACATTTCCTCTGCTTTCAACTCAAACTGGCGAATAAGCTGCATAAGCTCGTACCAGTATAAATAGGTTTCTTTTGAAAATTTAGTAGGCACTAATCGAAAT
>JBDKJW010000013.1:0-23649 GCA_039796395.1 Bacteroidota bacterium | reverse complement strand
CCCCAATCAGTCCGATTATGCCGTTACCCAATCAGGAATGGGTTTTTCCATTTCCAAGCAACTTACAAACGACATGGGAGGAACCCTTAGCTATGAGAGCAATGAAGCGCTTGGTAACTATTTTAAAATCAAATTTAAACTTGCTTAGTCTCAAATACCCGATTATGAAAACAAGAATACTCCTACTCTTTAGCTTACTGCTAGTTGTTCATGCAGTTTTTGCACAAGCTAATACGGAGGCGGTAAATACCGATCCAAACAAACGTACTTTAGAAGATATGGGCTACCGTAATGAATCTATTACAGGTATTGCCGGTGCACTTACGTATTTCGTAAAAGTGCAACCCCGAGATGATTTGAATAATATGAAGCTGGTATTAAATATTAAACCATCTCCCGTATTAAACAGCAAAATATCTGCAGTTACCATTTCGCTTAAAGATGAACCAGTGCATACAGAACGTTTATTTGCTACGGCAATAGACTCTATTATGACTATTTCTATACCCTTGAATAGTCGGTTTGTGCAACCCGATGGAAGATTTATTAAAGTGCGTGTGGATGCTAAAATGGCTATGTCTGATGAATATTGTAAAGATGTAGATAACCCAGCTATATGGATGTCGGTAAGAAATAGCTCTTTCTTGGCCATTGCAAAACAAGAAAAAATATCTTACTATCAAAGTTTAAAAGAAACCATACTTGAGTACGATAGAATTAGTACCCCGGTAAATTCAGACTTAAATGATTTATTAGCCAGTGGGGTTTTGTATGCTTTGATGAAGCAAAGAGCAAGTTTGGTTAAAGTAAAAACGGATAATTATAAAGAAACAGATTCAGTTGGTAATACCGTTGTAACTGGCTTGTATAATAAACTACCTGCAGTATTAAGAGCGCAGTTGCCAGAGTTCCAAGCCGGACAAGGTTGTATCGTTAACCTTATTCCTTATGGGGATGGAAGGCATGTATTGGTTATTACGGGTAAAGACGAAGCCGGATTTAAAAAAGCCATTAATGTACTTACCAATTATAAAATAATCAATAGTAGCTTCTCTTACAGAATGATTATTGATAATGGAGCACCCAATTATTTTGATAAAAATCCTTTACCGGTAGTTTTCTCCTTAGAAGAACTAGGTGGTACGCCAAGAATCATGGAAGGGGTGGGTGCGCTGAAAACCAATTATGCATTCTCTTTATCTGATTATAATGCCATTCCTAAAAAACTTACGTTTCACCTAGAAGCAATGCTTTCTTTGTTGAAAAGCAATGATAGAGGGTTTCTAAACGTATACCTGAATGATAATTTGGTGTTCAGTACCGATTTGCATGATAGAACAAGTTTCTCAGGTGATATAGAATTAAAACCCTATTTGCTAACAAAGAATAATTCCTTGATCGTAGAAATGCGCTTCCATCCACAGGGTAGCATTTGTAAAGAAGGTTTCGCCAATTTCTTCGGGTTTATAGATACCAAAACATCTAACCTCATTTTCTCTGGAGAAAAAACCAATGAGTTTTATAACTTCTTTAATTACCCAGGAGAATTTAGAAAGAAGGCTTTGAAGTTTGTTGTAACACCATCTTTATTACCTTCTTTAGGGTCATCTATGGGAGAGTTAATTCATCAACTGAATACAACTACCATCCCTGCGAATTATCTCTATATTCCTGAAATGGTTACCAGTGATAAATCAACGCCCGAAGAACTTCGTAACTATAATGTAATTGCATTGGTACATCGCAATGATCCCTTTATTAAGAATTTCTCGAGCTCATTGCCTGTTCAATTTAATCGAGATTTTCAATTGTATAAGGATGTTAGCGGACAAACAGCCTACTCAATTAATGACTTTGCGAGTAGTGGTATAGCACAAATATTTAAACAAGCACAAACAACATATCTACTCGTTACCGCACTTGCTGATACATCTGTTGGAGATGCCTTTGAAAGTGTAATTAGTAGCTTTGGTTCACAATATTCAGCTATTGAGAGTAATGTGTGTATCGCAAATAATAAGGGTAAAAGTAATTTCTTCTTCAAATTGCCCGATAATGCAGGTATTGTAAGCTATCGGGGCGATAAGAATAATTTACTCTTGTTTTGGAATAATTATAAGCTGTTTATTATGATCGGTGCTGTGTTATTATTGGTAGCATTATTCTTCTTTGTAAGAAGAAGAGTAAAACGCTCTCAGGAAATAGTTTAACGTACTTTACTAGTATACCCTATGCCGGTTTCTGCCTTGAATAATATGCTGAGTGCCGGACAATTCACCCTATCTAAGTTAGAACAGATAGAAGTAATTGCCGAAGAGTTTAACTATGCCTCTATTAAAGCGGCACTCAATTTTGGATTTCTTACAAGGAAGGAATATGTTAATTTCTTGGAGAGAGCTGGCTATCCATTAGTAGATGTTCGGAATGAAGTGATAGACCAAGGATTTGTTGAAAAATGTGATCTCCAACATCTCAATTCCTTTTTATACCTACCTATTCGGCATGATGGGAAAGGTCGTTTAATAGTTGCCGCGGCCGATCCGATGGATGAGAAATTGATTGGTGCACTGGAAAATCAATTTGCTACCCGCATTACCATGGTGGCCGCATCCGATCTGGATATTACTTGGATGGTACATAAACTAAGAGGTGAGTATTATGTAAAAGAAGCAGTTTTTAGTTTAATGCGTAAAGATCCATCTAGTTCTGGACTTACAACCTTTACCGATGCACAATTAGTATTTATTTTTGGCATAATTGCATTATTCTTTTTACTACTCACTTTTAATTTTATTAATACTTTTATCTTCTTCAATCTTTTCTTTAGCTGCTCTTTTTTATTTGCTATTCTCTTTAAACTCTTCCTCGCACTTAAAGGATCGAGGTACGAATTGCACGAAACAATTACAAAAGATGAAGTGAGAGCTGTTGCAGATGATTCCCTGCCCGTGTATACGATTTTACTGCCCGTATATAAAGAAGATAAGCTTATTCGTAAATTAATTTGGAACCTCCGCAGTTTGGATTATCCGCGCGGTAAGCTCGATGTAAAATTGCTGATCGAAGAAGATGACGATAAAACCCTGAATGCCGTACGTAACCTCGATTTCCCAGCTAACTTCGAAACAATTGTGGTGCCATTTCACATGCCGAAAACAAAACCCAAAGCATGTAATTACGGACTTTTCTTTTGCAAAGGAAAATACCTAACTATTTATGATGCAGAAGATGTTCCAGATTCTGATCAATTAAAAAAAGTAGTAGCCTTATTTAGAAAATTGCCCAAAGACTATATTGTATTACAAGGGGCATTAAACTATTTTAATAAGAATGAAAACTTATTAACCAGGATGTTTACACTCGAGTACTCTTACTGGTTTGATTATATGCTGCCTGGCTTACAGTCGTTAGATGTACCTATACCCTTAGGCGGAACGTCTAACCATTTCAAACTCGATAAATTAATTGAATTGGGTGGATGGGATCCGTTTAATGTTACGGAAGATGCCGATTTAGGTGTACGTGTATTTGAGAAAAAATATAAAGTGGGTGTAGTAAATAGTACTACCCTGGAAGAGGCTAATAATGAAACATTTAATTGGATTCGCCAGCGCTCCAGATGGATCAAAGGGTATATGCAAACAACATTGGTGCACATGCGTAATCCGCCTAAACTAATTGGTAAAATTGGATGGCGTGGTTTTTTTGGCTTTAACTTCTTTGTGGGTGGAACACCGATTACCTTCTTACTATACCCTGTTCTTTTATTATTTTTTGTGGTGTATGTAATTTTTGATTTACAAGCTGTAAGGGTTGTTTTCCCAGATTGGGTACTGTATATATCAATTTTTAATTTCGTTGCAGGTAACACCCTTATGATTTATGTAAATATGCTTGCTGTTTTTAAAAGAAGGTACTATGAATTGATTTTATTTGCCGTCTTAAATCCATTTTATTGGTTATTACATTCAATAGCCGCATACAAGGGCTTATGGCAGCTTATTTATAAACCTTTTTATTGGGAGAAAACGAATCATGGACTAACAAAAGTGTCGCACTCTGCAACTGCAGCAGCCAATGCAACGTAAAATATGAAAGGCAAAAATCAACATATTAAAATTGCTACTTTACTGCTTGGTACATATTACTTGATTGTTGCCTGGTTGCTATATAGAAGTGGGTATGAACACTCTGAACGCTTGTTTTATGCAGAGAAACTAAAACTACTGTTTGAATTTAAAGAGAATACCCTATTAACATTGGGAACTACTTTTCCTACAACTGTTTTCTTGGCATCCGTTTTTTTTGCTCCATTCGGTTATTTATTCGCCCCGATTGCCGCATCCATTGTAATGATGTGTTTGTTATTTTTCTTCATGGCGAATGATTTAAGTAAAACGGATCTTCCTCAAAACACCATAAGAACCTGTCTCTTACTGCTATTTTTATTTAATTTGGAATTTGTGTTTGCTGCCGCTAGTGGAAGAAATGTGGCAGCTATTATGCTATTTTTTTACCTCATGTTTCGGAGTTTATTTTATTATTATAAAAACCAAACTACCTATTATCTTTCCTTAGCCAGTATATACCTTACTTGCTTAGTGTTTACGGAAATTAACTTCATTTGGATGTTGCTTTCTTTTTTCCCATTTGTAGTGCTTATTTCAATCGAGGGTATTAAAGTATCCAAAACGGAGCTGCCTGTATTTCAATATTACCAGGCTTTAAATAATCGCTCCTTGCGTAGAAAATTAGCGAATCGTACACTCTCTTTGTACTTGGTTTTGTTCTTACTACCGCTTGGCGCTGTTTATTTATTTAGAACCCTCAACAATGCCCACGCGGGTGATCCAACCTATTTCTTAACCAGTCAGTATGCGAATTGGCGAGTTACCGGTAGTACTTCCCTAACTACCGTATTAGATATGGCGAAAGGCGCAAATATTGCTAAACAAACACAGATCGTTTTTCATTTTTTTGCAGCCATTTTATCGCCCATTTTTATCTTCTCATTATTGCTGTTTAGAGGTAAGCTTTATGAACTGTTTACCATCATAACGCCACTCATTTTTTATTCTATTATTTTAATTGATACGAAGATTTATTTAACAGTAGAATACTTTGTTATTTTAACTGTTATGGCCATTGTAGCATTAAGTTTTTATGCAACGGCCGATCGTATTAAATGGTTTACTTCGCCCTTATTATATATTGTTACCGCATTAACCATTTATTGTGGTTATTACTATTTTAGTGAAACGAATGATGTTGAAGAGCAGCAGTTTTTTGTAGCCGCTTCTAATACAAAGAATTGGTTTCAGCCGCGTTCACAAAGCGAACTACAAAGGCTAGCAGAGTATCTCAACACTATTAAATCGGCTGAACGCCCCGTTTTAATTGATGATGCCTCAGCCTATGGTATCGTTGCGTATTTACCCGATTTAAAAGGACTTGTAATGCCTTTACAAAAAAACTTTGTGACCGTAATTGAGAATCCTACCCTTACGGTTCAATATATGGTAGTGGCTAAACGCAATAATCGCTTACATAACTTTACGGTAATGAATGCCTATAATTTGGGCATTATGAAGGAGCGATTACAAATACGACCCAGCCGGGTATTTGAAACCGAGAACTGGATCGTATATAATATTCGTTAATTAATTTCTAACGGGTCGGCCAGTTTTCAATACGCTTTGTATTCTTTCGAGTGTTTTCTTTTCACCACAAAGACTAAGGAAAGCTTCTCTTTCAAGGTCAAGCAAATATTGTTCGCTTACTAAGCTCTGCTCACTTAAATCGCCTCCACACATTACATAGGCAAGTTTGCGGGCCACCAGTGCATCATGATCTGTTGCATAATTCCCCCGCCACATACCATTGATACCGGCAAGCATAGCACCTAAGCCCGCTTTGCCCAATACTTTCACATCTTTCCTAGGTGTTGGAATGGCATAACCTTGCTCATACAATTCAATGGCACTTTTCTTTGCTTCTGCAATTCTTCTTCCAATATTCATGACTACCTCATCATGGCCAGGTCTTAAAATACCCATATCAAAAGATTCTTGGGCCGATGTAGCCACTTTTGCAGTAGCAATGGCAAAGAATCTTTTCTTCAATGTATTTGTTTCAGGCTCATCTTCATGTAATTCATCGCTGGCTCTTAATGCAAATTCTTTTGTGCCACCACCGCCAGGTATCAGGCCAACACCCAATTCTACCAAACCAATATAGGTTTCCGCAGCCGCACAAATTTTATCGGCGTGTAAATTCATTTCACAACCGCCACCAAGGGTTAAGCCATGTGGAGCAGTAACAACTGGAATGTTCGAGTATCGCAAGCGCATCATGCTATTTTGGAACATGCGTATAGCCATATCTAGCTCATCATATTCCTGTTCAATAGCCAACATGAATATCATACCAACATTGGCACCGGCACTAAAATTAGGACCGTCGTTGGCAATTACAAGTCCATTGAATTTTTCTTCTGCAATGCCAATGGCTTTATTTAATCCCTCTAATACTTCGCCCCCAATACTATTCATTTTCGTGCTCCATTCAAAACCGGCAATACCATCTCCAATATCATATAATTTACAAGCACTATTTTTCCATACAAGCTTATCTGCATGATTTTTTAAAACTAAAAAAGCATCGCCACCAGGCACAGGTTTATATGTTTTACTAAGCACATCATAAAACAAACGCTTCCCATTTTCAACCTTATAAAAACTACTTGCACCAGTTGCTAGCATTTCTTCTACCCAAGGTGCAACAGTATAATTACCAGCCTTCATATGCGCAACCGTATTTGCTACGCCTAATAAATCCCATGTTTCAAAAGCACCGATCTCCCAACCAAAACCAGCCATCATAGCGTCGTCTACGCGGTAAACCTCATCGCTGATTTCTGGTATGCGAAATGAAATGTAAGAGAATAAAGATGCATGAAAGGCTTTATAAAAATTTCCAGCTTTGTCGGTAGCGGCACTTAGCATTTTAATTCTTTGCTTCAAATCCTCTATTGGTTTTGCCGCTTCAATAGATGCGAATTTTGGTTTTGTTCTAGCACCATATTCCATCGATGATAAATTCAACGTAAGAATTTCTTTACCAGCAGCCGACTTTGTTTTTTTGAAAAAACCTTGTCCGGTTTTATCGCCTAACCAATTATTTGTTATCAATTGCTCCAACCAAGCGGGTATTTGAAAAGTTGCTTTTGCTTCATCAGTTAAACAGTTATCGGCAACTCCTTTAGCAACTTTTACAAGTGTATCAATACCTACTACATCGGCAGTTCTAAAAGTGGCCGATTTTGGTCGACCAATAATTGGCCCCGTAAGCGCATCAATTTCATCAACAGATAACTGCTGTTGTTCCATGATATGAAAAATGCTCATGATGCTAAATACCCCAATTCTATTGGCAATAAAGGCAGGTGTATCTTTACATAACACGGTTGTTTTACCCAAATAGAGGTCGCCATAGTGCATTAAAAAATCAATCACTTCCTGGCTGGTGTGTGGGGTAGGAATAATTTCAAGTAAACGTAAATAACGAGGTGGGTTAAAGAAATGTGTTCCACAGAAATGCTTTTTAAAATCTTCACTTCTACCTTCAGCCATTAAATGAATAGGAATACCCGATGTATTAGACGTGATTAGGGTTCCAGGCTTACGGTATTTTTCTACTTCTGTATAAATCAATTGTTTAATATCCAGTCTTTCAACAACTACTTCGATCACCCAATCACAATGGGCAATATCTTTCATGTTGTCGTCGAAATTGCCTGTTTTTATTTTGCTTACAACCGATTTCGTGAAAACTGGAGATGGATTAGATTTAATAGCCGTTTGTAAGGCATCATTTACTAATTTATTTCTTTCAGCCGGCTTTGTGCTTTCCTTAGCGGCATTCGGCACCATATCTAATAATAATACTTGCAAGCCAATGCCTGCAAAATGACAAGCAATACGAGATCCCATTACACCGCTACCCAAAACGGCAACCTTCTTAATCGAACGTTTCATATATGTTAGGTTTTTAGCAATCAGTACAAAAATAGTTAGTTATGCAACTATTTAATTCGAAGATAGGGGAAAAAAAAATATCAAACCTGTGGGCTTGATATTCATTTTTTTGGGGGAAGTACTCATTCTTCCGATACGGCAGCACCTTTGTAAGCTAAATACAAGCATACTAGGTAAACGGCCAAAAGAGCGTAAACTAGCATAAATGGGGGATTTGTGTTTACAAGTTATAAAAATAATCAACACGGTTATATTAAAAATTATACACCTACGTGAATAACCCGCTTTTTTACATTGCCATGCTTCTTCAATGCTATATGTTCAAATTCAATGCCCAATTCAATTTCAACCCCTTTCCACTTGCTAAATATTACATTTTTACGCATGCCATAGTTCATAAAAAAAATATTTTTTAACGCTATTTTGGGCCTTGCCTGGCAAAAAGAGCAATAAAGCCCTAAAAATAACCGCTGTTTGTGCTTATTTGCCTTTTACAATTTTCTTTCTCTACAAATGCAAATCATTCTGTTACTTTTGTCAATAATGGAAATTACTCCCAAAATGATTGATCATCTTTTGCACTTGTGTCGGTTAGCATCTGTACCCGAAAAACAAGCTGCCTTACGATCCGATTTGGAGAAGATGGTTGGGTTTATTGAAAAACTAAATGAAATTGATACAAAAGGTGTTGAACCGCTTTTGTATATGCTAGAGGCCGGTACATGTTTTAGAGAAGATATTGCTGCGGTAGCAACGGATGCTAAAACAGTATTAGCCAATGCCCCCTTACCAGATAATAATTATTTTAAAGTTCCCACTGTAATTAAAAAATAAATACATGCAAGCCGAGTCTATCATACACCTAGAAGGTATAGAAAAAAGTTATTTCATGGGATCACAAGCTATACCAGTACTAAAAGGTATTTCGCTGGATATTTTTAAGAATGAATATGTGGCTTTAATGGGTCCGTCGGGTAGTGGTAAAAGTACACTCATGAATATTTTGGGTTGCTTAGATTCACCCACGGGTGGTAAGTATATTTTAAATGGTAAGGATGTGAGTAAAATGCCGGATGATGATTTGGCAGAAGTGCGTAACACCGAAATTGGGTTTGTATTCCAACAGTTTAATTTATTACCCAGGTTAAGTGCAGCTGAGAATGTGGCGCTACCATTAATTTATGCGGGTGTGAGTAAAAAGGAAAGAATAGAACGTGCCATGGAGGCACTCGATAAAGTTGGATTAGCAGAGAGAAGTCATCATAAATCGAATGAATTAAGTGGCGGACAAATTCAGCGTGTTGCCATTGCACGGGCGTTGGTAAATAACCCTTCAATATTATTAGCCGATGAACCTACAGGTAATCTCGATTCTAAAACATCGGTGGAAGTAATGCAAATTTTTGGAAAACTTCGCGAATCTGGAAATACAGTTGTATTGGTAACGCATGAAGAAGATATTGCTGCATATGCCCAAAGAGTGGTTCGCTTGCGTGATGGATTAGTAGAAACGGATACTACGAAGGCCGCTAAACTGATGGTATAATTGAACCATTCTCCCTTTTTTTTGTACTATTGGCTACTGTTTTATAATGGCAATGAAGATTTATACCAAAACGGGTGATTTAGGCAAAACGGCTTTGATAGGGGGTACCAAAGTGCCTAAAAGTCATATGCGTATCGAAGCCTATGGCACAGTAGATGAGCTTAATTCTTGGATTGGGCTTATCAGTGATATATATAGCGATCCCCAAACTAATGCCACATTAAAGGAAATTCAGGATAGGTTATTTACCGTTGGCTCTTCTTTAGCATGCGATCCTGAAAAAGAGCCCTTGATGAAAATTCCTGATTTAAAAGAGCCTGATATTCTTCTATTAGAAAAAGAAATAGATAGGATGAATGAAAGCCTACCTCCTATGAAGTTTTTTATTTTGCCGGGGGGGCATCCTATTATATCACAAATGCATATTGCCCGATGTGTTTGTAGAAGGGGAGAAAGAGGTACTGTACAGATGAAGGAACACGATCTATTCGTAGACCCCTTAGTGATTAAATACCTAAATAGACTGAGCGATTATTTATTTGTGCTGGCCCGTTATGCTGGGCATACCTTAGGTGTTGCAGAAATTCCTTGGAAACCAAGGATTTCTTAAGCCAACAAAAGCTGTCCATCTTTCATTTTAATAATACGGTCCGATACGGCTGCTAATTCTTCATTATGTGTAACAATTAAAAAGGCGGTCCCCGTTTTTGCATTCAGCGATTTAAAAATACGATATAGCTCTTTTGCATTGCTACTGTCTAAATTACCAGTAGGCTCATCAGCAAAAACAATAGCTGGCTCATTAATAAGTGCTCTTGCCACAGCAACTCGTTGTTGTTCTCCGCCCGAAAGTGCGGTTGGTTTATGCGCTAGTCTATTTTTCAATCCTAATTCAGCTAATAAATGAATTGCCCGCTCCTCAATTATTTTTTTATGGGTTCCAGCAATCCAACCAGGTATACAAACATTTTCTAAGGCGGTAAATTCAGGGAGCAATTGGTGAAACTGAAAAATAAACCCCATATGCTTATTGCGAAATGAAGCTAATTGCTTTGTAGATAAACGCCCAATATCGGTATTGTTAAACCAAATAGTTCCGGAATCGGGCTTATCTAATGAACCCAAAATATGGAGTAAACTACTTTTTCCAGCCCCAGATGCGCCCACCAAGCTAACCATTTCGCCACTATCTATGGAGATATTTATCCCCTTAAGTATGGTAATATCATTAAACTTTCGGTTAATATTTTCGGCCTTTAACATTAAAATAGCTTGTTTTTGGTTAGCAAACGTACAAAACAGGGCTGAAAAACACGATTTTAAACATTTCTACTACCTATTCAAGAATCTTGGATTTGGTTATATCATTTATACGGTTACTTTTGCAAAAAATTAGGAGGAAATATGTTTTGGACACTAGAGTTAGCGAGTTATTTGGAAGAAGCGCCTTGGCCAGCAACTAAGGATGAATTGATTGATTATTCTATTCGTAGCGGAGCTCCTATTGAAGTTGTAGAAAATTTGCAAGAATTAGAAGATGAGGGTGAAGTATATGAGAGCATTGAAGATATTTGGCCCGACTATCCTAGTCAGGAAGATTTCATGTTTAACGAAGATGAATACTAACCCTTTTTCTTAAAAGTTAGTTTGAAATAGAGTAACATCAATGCAAGTGTTAGTACAATAATATTAGCCGCTATTACAGGACCGCTATTAACACTGAATGCATAAATAAGCCAAACAATTGTACTGGTAACTACAATAAGGATCATCCAAATACTTAAGTCGCCCACACTTTTTGTTTTCCAAGCTTGCCATACCTGTGGTACAAAAGTTATGGCACTTAAAAAAGCGCCTATATAGCCTATCAACTCATTCCAATTCATAAAACGTACTATTGATTTTCTTCCTGGATACCCATTTTTTGCATAACCTCATTGCTTACGCCCGTCATGGAAAAACCGCCATCATGGAAAAGGTTTTGCATCGTAACCATCCGTGTAAGATCGGAGAATAAAGTGATACAATAATTCGCGCAATCTTCTGCTGTAGCATTTCCTAAAGGGGCAATGGCATTAGAATAATCATAAAAATCATTAAAGCCTTTAATACCGGTACCTGCGGTGGTTTTGGTAGCAGATTGAGATACCGTATTAATTCTTACTTTCTTTTCAACACCATAATGATAACCAAAGCTTCTGGCAATAGATTCTAACATAGCTTTAATATCAGCCATATCTGTATAGAAAGGAAAAGTTCTTTGTGCCGCCATATAGGTAAGGGCCACCACACTACCCCATTCATTAATGGCATCTAATTTTCTGGCTACCGATAACATTTTGTGAAACGACATGGCCGATACATCAATACCTTTCATAAAGTAGTCGTAATTAGATTCTGTATAAGGAATCTTTTTACGAATATTTACGCTCATACCTATTGAGTGTAATACAAAATCTATCTTGCCGCCAAGCACTTCTTGCGATTGCGTAAATAGGTTTGTTAGTTCCTCCACACTGGTAGCATCTGCCGGAATTATTGTTGAACTTGTTTGTTCAGCCAATTTATTAATTTCCCCCATACGCATAGCAATAGGGGCATTGGTAAGTACAAAACTGGCGCCCTCTGCATGTGCTTTCTCTGCCACTTTCCAGGCAATAGAATTGGCATCTAATGCACCGGTAATAATTCCTCTTTTTCCTTTTAATAAGTTATATGACATAGTATATTTTTAATGGTCTACGGTCTGCCGTCTACGGTCTAAAGATATATCAATTCATCATTTCTTTTGCATTTTCTAAAGCAGCTGTGGTTGGTTTTTCACCACCAAGCATTTTGGCGATTGCTTCTATACGTTCCTGTTCTTGCAAAACTTTAATACCTGTTTTTATGCCTTCTTTTTTTTCTTCTTTATATACATATAAATGTGTATTTGCTTTACCCGCAATTTGAGCTTGATGAGTGATGCAAATGATCTGTCGGGTTGCGGCCATTTCTTTCATAATAATACCTACTTGTTTTGCAGCTTCACCAGAAATACCAGTATCAATTTCATCAAAAATCATGGTGGGTAAATCAATACTGGAAGCTACTAATGATTTTATGCAGAGCATCAATCTACTCAGTTCACCACCACTGGCAACTTTGCTGATGGGTTCAAATCGGTTGCTTTTATTGGCATCAAAAAGGAATACAATGGTTTCTGAACCATATTGTGTAAGCGCAGTGGGTAATAATTGTATTTGTAAAACTGCATTGGGCATCCCCACTTTGGCGAGAAGGGTATTTACTTTTTTCTCGATAGTTGGTATTCGTTTTTCCCTAGCCTGCTTCATGCCAGCAGCCATAGTTTGTAAGGCTGCTTCTAACTGATTTGCTTTTAAAATCGTTTGTGTAATTTCTTCATCTATACCAACACTATAGGCTTGTTTTTTTGCGAGTTCTTCTTGAATAGCTAATAATTCGGCCGTAGTAGCTACATGATGTTTTCTGAGTAGTTTTTGGGCCATTGATAACCGTTCATTAATCCATTCAATACGTGCTTGATCATTGATTATGGAATGATTGATACTATCTAAATCGGTTGAAATATCTTTCAATTCAATATGTATAGCTTTCAAACGATCGATTAGTATGGGTATAGCTGGATGTGTAGTAGCTATTTGTTGTAAGCGCGTTAGGAATAGTTTAAGATCGCTGAGTATGGGCTTTTCTCCCATATGTATAGCTTCCTGAATACTATCAATAGTGTCTTTGATACTGGTCGCATTATTTAGGGTATTCAGTTCGGCATCAATTAATTCAATTTCATTTTCTTGGAGATTAATATCTTCTAATTCCTGTAAAAGAAATGTATGATAGTCGGCCTCCTTGGTTAGACTATCTTTTTTTGTTTGTAGGTTTTGCCAAGCAGCAAGTGTTAGTTTCCACTGCTGAAAACTGGCTTTATATGCATGTAGTGCTTGTTCATTTCCGGCTACTGCATCAATAACTGAACGTTGAAAATCTGATTCTGTAATGTCGAGGGTATCAAATTGTTGATGAATATCAACGAGTAGTAGGGTGAGTTGTTTTAGTTGTTGAAGGGTTGCTGGAGAGTCGTTAATAAAAGCTCTCGATTTGCCACCAGGGGCAATTTCTCTTCTTAATAGGAGGGTTGATTCATGATCAAAATCCTGTTCTTTTAAGAATTGAGATACTTCATCATTGTCTTCAATAAGGAAGCTGCCTTCAATAATCGATTTTTTATCTTTCTGTATCAATAAGCTAGTATCGGCTCTATTTCCAAGTATCAAACCAAGAGCGCCCATCAAAATACTTTTGCCTGCACCTGTTTCTCCTGTGATGATGGTGAGGCCAGGCAAAAAGTCGATATCTATTTGCTCAATGATAGCATAATTCTGTATGGTTAATTTTTGCAACATATAGTTATCTTATGGGTACCTATTTACTTAGTTACTTATTTACTATTACTCCCCCTTGCATCTTGCAATACCTGCTTTCGCCCGTTGATCTAAAGAATTTTTGTATTCATGATCTTCCATTGCTAGGCATTGTTGATAATAACTGAGTGCTAATTTTTTTTGGTTTCTATTTTCATAAATCATTCCTACTTGCAAAGCTGCTCGGGCAGCATAATATTCCTTTCGATTTTCCCCCATTCTAATAGCAATTAGATAATTACGGATAGCATCATCGGGCCTGTTTAAATCATCTAATATACGGGCTACTCTATAAGCAAATTCTAGTTTTTCTTCTTCATTAGTAAAATCTTCATCTGTTTTTCCGGATAATAATTTGTAGGCATCTTTATGATAACCCCCATCATTTAATAAACGCGCTTTTAATAATAAGGGGTTTGGCCAATACTGGGCCTTTGCATCTTTAAGGGCTTTTTTATCGGCATCGGCATCTGTACTCCCTTTTTTAAGAACTTGCTTTCTGGCTTGCTCAGCTGCAGGTAAATTATTTTGCAAATAATAGCACCAACTTATTTTCTGATAAACATCTTTCACATAAAACCTACCCTTGAACTGATTGGTAAATTGCTCAAAATGCACTAATGCGTCGGCAGTTTCTACATGATACATTTTTGCATAGCCCATTTCAAAATCCCAAACCGATAAAGGCAAATAATCTGTTGATTTATTCCTGCTTGTTATTATAGTTTTTGTTTCTTCTACGTTCTTATTGTTTAAGTATAAGTTCGAAGCCATAAAAGCATGTAAATGATTATTTACAAGGTCTAATTTTTTTTGTGTAATAAACTGAAGTGCTTCTTCTTTTTTATTGTCGATATGAAATAGCAGATAAGGATAAATAAAAGCAGCATCAGTAAAAAAGGTTTTTGCCCATACATCATTGCTATAAGCAAATTGCTTTACCAGTTGCATACCTTCATTGATAGAGCCCTTTATACCAAACAAATTGGTTAGCCATTGATACCCCTTGGGCACGGTGCCTATAACTGTATACAGGGTGCCAAATAGCAAGTCGTTTGGTGTAAATTGAGGATAGATTTTTCGATTTTCTTTTAATAGCATATAAGCTTTTCTAAGATCCCAACCTGCGTCCCATACATGTCCAAACTTAATAGAAACAGCGGCCCGATGAATACGAATTAAAGCTTGCGCATATAAATAAAAAGGGGTTTCTTTTGGACCAGATTCTATACTTGTTAATCGCTCCTGAAAATTGGGGAATGCAATCGTATAATAGGCGGGGTCTTCATTCAAAAACAGGGTATAAAAATCAATGTAGTTTTGTAGTAAAAGCGGAGAAAGATTATCGGGTTGTTGTAGGAGTAGTTTGTCTACTAATTGTTGACCAGTCTTTATTTTTAGCTTTGAAATTTCTTGGTATGCTTGAATACAGGCCGGGTTAAAATCAAATTTTTTTTGTGCTACCAGTAGTAGGCTGGTGGCTATTCCAACAAGCAATAATCCTAATTTTTTCATGCTATATCGAAAATAAGAAAGGGCAACCATAAGTTGCCCTTTACCATAGATATTTATATACGTTTATTTCGCTTCAACACTGTCGTTCAGATCAGCATCCACTAAAATTCTACCACAGTTTTCGCAAACAATGATTTTTTTGTGGAGGCGAATTTCACTTTGACGTTGTGGGGGAATGGCATTAAAACAACCGCCACAAGCATCTCTTTCAACAGGTACTACTGACAATCCGTTCCGGTAGCTCTTGCGGATACGGTCGTAGCTATAGATAAGACGCTCATCTATATGTTTACGTGCTTCATCACTTACACTGTTAAGTGCAGTTTCTTCTTTTTCTGTATCGGCAATAATTTTTTCTAATTCACCTTTCTTGTGGTTAAGTACCCCTTCCTTAACAGACACTTGTTTTTTGGCAGCCTCTAGGTTTTTAACTTTCTCAGCCAATTCTTCGTTGGCATCACGGATATGTTTCTCACAAAGCTTTACTTCTAACTGTTGCATCTCTACCTCTTTATTGATGGCTTCAAATTCACGGTTATTCTTTACATTATCACTTTGCTTCTCATATTTAGCAATCAACGCTTCACTTTCTTTGATAGCTGCTTTCTTGCTCTCAATGAATTCGGTTATACCGTTGATTTCTTCTTCTATACGAGTTTGACGAGCAGTTAGGCCTTGTATTTCATCTTCAAGGTCACTTACTTCCATGGGAAGTTCTCCCTTCAAGATTTGTATTTCATCTAATTTGCTATCGATTTTTTGTAAACGGAGTAGGTTTACTAATTTTTCTTCAACTGAGAAGTCTTTTACAGCTGCCATAGCGGTTTTAATTTTTAACCCAGATAATAACGAACGGGATTTGTGTTTACCGTTGTTTTAAGGACGGCAAAGTTAGGGAAATTCGCGGTTAAAACCGCAAAAAGCTGTTCAGGTACATATTGCTCTGATTCCCAATGGCCTATATCGGCAATTACCAGCTCTTTTTCGGCATCAAAGAAGGCGTGGTATCTTATATCTGCCGTGATAAAGATATCGGCCCCTGCCTTTTTAGCCGATGGAATCAAAAAGCTTCCAGATCCGCCACAAATAGCTACTTTTTCAATATGTTGGCCAGTAAACGCGGTATGTTTAATAAGGGGAAGTTGTAGTGATTCCTTTAAAAAACCCAAGAAATCAGCTGCTTGCATAGGTTTTGCCAAGTGTCCAATTAATCCCGAGCCAATACTTTGATTAACATTGGAAAGGGGTATTATATCGTATGCTACTTCTTCGTAAGGATGTGCTTGCAATAATGCGCTTATGATCTTTTCTTGCCTATAATTGGGTATAAGTACTTCTACTCTTTTTTCTTCCACCTGCTCCCTAACGCCTTTTGACCCAATGGTTGGATTGCTATTTTCAGAACCCTTAAAACTGCCCACACCCACACTACTAAAACTAGCTTCACTATAGGCGCCGATATTACCCGCGCCAGCTTCAAATAAGGCGTTTAATACCTGTTCCGTTTTGTGAACAGGCACATAAGTAACTAGTTTAGATAAGGTATTGGTTTTAGGCAATAAAATCTGTTTGTTAATGAGCCCTAATTTAGCAGCGATTGTTTCATTCACACCGTGCAATACATTATCTAAATTGGTGTGAATAGCATATAAAGCAATATCCAATTTTATGGCCGCTATAATTATTTGTTCAACATAAGATTTTCCAGTGATCGATTTTATACCCGTAAATAAAATGGGGTGATGCGCAACAATCAAATTACAATGGGTTGATTTTGCTTCTTCCAATATTTCTTTGGTGATATCTAAGCAACAAAGTACGCCTGTGCAGTTGTTTGCAGACTCACCAATGATTAATCCGGTATTATCATAACTTTCTTGATAATAAGGCGGGGCATGGTTTTCGAGTACGTCAATAATATGCTTTATGGTCATAGTATAATTTCTATTGCGAATGTAGTTGCAAACTATCTTTGATCTATGCAACCTGGAAAATTTCTTTTATTGGATGGGAAACTGCTTGAAAATGATGCGCCGGTTTTATCGGCTAACAATCGTTCCTTTAGGTATGGAGATGGCTTTTTTGAAACCATCAGGTGGGAGGGAGATACTGCCTTACTTTGGCACTATCATGTAGAAAGATTCTTTGATTCACTTCGTAAATTATCTTTTGAAGTTCCTACACATTGGAATGATGCTTTTTTAAGGGATGCGATTGCTAGGATAGTAAAAAAAAATGGACATGATGTAGCGGCTCGCGTAAGATGTACGGTTTTTAGGGGAGAAGGTGGATTATATGATGCGAATAATAATCAACCCCATTTGCTGATTCAAACTTGGCCATTGCAAAACACTGGCTTTACCCTAAACGCAAATGGGTTAGATATTTGTATTTATAGAAACAGTGTAAAAGCTGCCGACAATTTCTCCGCGCTTAAAACAAATAGTGCCTTGCCCTATGTTCTTGCAGCAACATATGCTAAAAAACATAAATGTAACGATTCGATCTTGCTAAATCAATGGAATAGGGTGACCGACACGAGTATTGCAAATATTTTTTACATAGATAAAAAAAATATCATATATACCCCATCTTTATCTGAAGGTTGCGTTTCAGGTGTTATGCGCAAGTATATTATCGAAAAACTGGAGAAAATAGGGCTAACACTAATAGAACAGCCGGTTTCAACAGCTGATTTAGCTTCAGCATCGGGTGTTTTTCTTACAAATGCGGTTAGGGGAATTCAGTGGGTAAAATCTCTGGATACGGCATTTTACTCAATAAATTTTGTAGCGGAGATTACAAAAAAAATATTCCTTGAAAAAGACAATAGTAAATAAGATAAAATATTAGTATGTGTTAATAAAAATCTTTACTTTGCTCTAAATTAAAAGCATCTCTTTATGAAAAAACTGCAACAAATTCTGTTTACTACGATCTGTTTGCTATTGCTTACTGGTCAATCATATGCTCAAAAAGAGCCCAAACCCAAAATGTCTTTTGGTATTTTAGGTGCTGGTAACTATACTAAATTTCGTGTTGAATCGTACTCGCCAAATAAATACAGTGCAGCTGGTGCTGGGGCATTTGGTGTATGGCTTAACATACCACTAAATAGCTTTATCTCTCTTGAGCCGCAAGCACAAGTATCTTATTTGAGATATGTAAGTAATAATACATCAACTAGTTTGCAAATGTTTGATGGTGTTATGCAGTATCAATCATTTCCTGTTTTGGTAAAAATGAAAGCAAATAAAGATTTAGCTTTTATCATGGGGCCTCAGTTCGATTTCCTCAATAAAATTACAAATAACAGTGCTGCAAGAGATCGGTTGTACCAAGGTCAGTTTAAACCAATTAGTATTGTGTGGACTGCTGGTATTGAATTATTTCCAACGCGTGCTATACAATTATATGCTCGTTACATGTATGGTACACAAAATATGGCTGGAAAAAACTACCCATCAACGCAACCTAATTTGTTCAATACAGGCTTCCAAGCTGGTCTTAAATGGAGATTAACTAAAGGTGAAAAGCCTGCTCCCGTAGTTGTAGTTGCTCCTCCTGCACCAGTTGTTGAAGCACCAAAACCAAAAGATACAGATGGAGATGGTATTACAGATGATGTAGATAAATGTCCTACTGTTGCTGGTATTGCAAAATATGGCGGATGCCCTGTTCCGGATACAGATAAAGATGGTATTAATGATGAGAATGATAAATGTCCTACTGTTGCTGGTTTAGCTAAATATGGTGGATGCCCTATTCCAGATACAGATGGTGATGGCATTAATGATGAGAATGATAAATGTCCAACTGTTGCTGGTTTAGCTAAATATGATGGATGCCCAATCCCTGATACAGATGGTGATGGTGTTAATGATGAAGAAGATAAATGCCCTACTGTAAAAGGTACTGTAGAGAATAATGGATGTCCTGAACTAGGTAAGCAATACAATTTTGATAATAAGAAAGTATTATTTAGTACGGGAACAAATACACTTACCAAAGCTTCTAAAGTTGAATTGGAGAAAGTGGTTAAGGCAATGAATGATTATCCTTCATTGAAATTATATGTAGATGGACATACAGATAATACAGGTACTGATAAAGTAAATATTCCGCTATCGCTTAAGCGTGCCAATGCGGTTAAAGCATATTTATTTGCTAGAAAAATTAATGCAGAACGTTTAGTTACCAATGGTTTTGGTAGCACTAAACCAATAGCTGATAATGCATCAGCAAAAGGTAAAGCACAGAACCGCCGTGTTGAGTTCCGTATTCAAGAATTATAGTGAATATCAATAACTACTATTTTGAAGTCCCCCGCCTTGTCGGGGGACTTTTTTTTAACTATTTCGCCGCATAATTGTTAGCAGGTTATGAAGCAAGAAATTGTAGTTTGTTGGTTTCGGAGAGATTTAAGATTAACCGATAATGCAGCCGTTTATCATGCATTGAAATCGGGCTATCCCGTAGTTCCTGTTTTTATTTTTGATAGAAATATTCTTGATAAACTTGACAATAAAGCAGATCGAAGAGTTGAATTCATTCATGCAGCACTGCATGATATGCAAAAGCAATTGCAAAGCTTTGGAAGTAGTATAGAAGTGTTTTATGGTTTTCCGAAACAAGTGTATGAGCACTTACTTACATGCTATACCATTAAAGCTGTTTACGCAAATCATGATTATGAACCTTATGCACTTAAGCGAGAAAAAGAGATTGGTGATTTGCTAAAAAGCAATGGGGCAAAGTTTTATACCTATAAAGACCAGGTAATTTTTGAAAAAAATGAGGTAATTAAAGACGATGGAAAACCATACACTGTTTTTTCTCCTTATGGAAGAAAATGGCGGGCGGCACTAAAGCCTTATCACTTGAAGGCATACCCTACAGAAAAGTATGTTGCCAATTTTTATAAACAAGCAGCCCTTGCCATCCCTTCTTTGGAAGCAATGGGTTTTAAAGCTAATGATATTCCTTTTCCAGCTAAGCAACTAGCGGATGATCTGATACAACACTATGCTAAGAATAGAGATTTTCCAGCAATCGCCAATGGTACTTCTAAAATGGGTGTGCATCTGCGATTTGGTACAGTTAGTATTAGAGAATTGGGTAGAAGGGCTTTGGTTTTGAATGACACTTATTTGAATGAGTTGATTTGGCGCGATTTCTATCATGCCATACTTTGGCACTTCCCCAAACTGGGTAAGGGCGAATCATTTAAGGCCGAGTATGATCGTATTGAATGGATCAATAATGAAGAAGATTTTAAATGTTGGTGTGAAGGCAAAACGGGCTATCCTATAGTTGATGCTGGCATGCGCGAACTAAATGCAACTGGTTATATGCATAACCGCGTGCGTATGATTGTGGCTTCATTTCTTACCAAACATTTACTCATTGATTGGCGTTGGGGCGAAGCTTATTTTGCAGAGAAACTACTTGATTTTGATTTGGCTGCCAACAACGGAGGCTGGCAATGGGCCAGTAGTAGTGGCTGCGATGCAGCACCGTATTTTCGTGTTTTCAATCCTTATTTGCAAACTGAAAAATTTGATAAGGATTTGACGTATGTAAAGAAGTGGGTGCCAGAGTTTATGGAGTTTAATTATCCTAAACCCATCGTGCCTCATGAAGCAGCTAGGAAAAGAGTATTAGAAGTTTATGCCAAAGCACTAAAGGGGTGAGGTATAGGGTATAAGGTAAACTAAGTAACTAGGGTCTACTGTCTACCATCTACTTGCTAGTTCAACTAATTTGTTTACCGCTGCCTTCCCGTCTTCTCCTAAATCTAATGAATACTTATTTACATATAAATCGATATGCTGGCGCATAACCGTTTCACTCATTTCCTGGGAATGTGTGTATACATAATCACTAATAGTTGGATATTGTGTAAAAGCATATTCGATGCTTTGTTTAATTAGCCTATCTACTTTTTTGCGGATAGTTTCGTCTATTCTTTTATGTGATACGATGCCTCCCAGTGGTATAGGAATTTGTAAAGTATCTTCCCAATATTCACCAAGGTCTACTAGTTTAAACAAACCCTTATCCTGATAAGTAAATCTATTTTCATGAATAATCACACCTGCATCTACTTCACCACTTAATACCGCTTGCTCAATTTCATGAAATACCTTGAACACTTTTTGTTTAGCAGTTGGGAATGCCAATGAAAATAAAAAATGGGCTGTGGTGTTTTCGCCTGGTATAGCTATGGTTAAATTATTCAATAATTCTTTTTGCTGAAGAATATGCTTACATGAGTTTGATTTTTCTTTTGTAGTAATCAACAAAGGCCCAACGCCCATACCTAATGCACCGCCACTATTTAAAAGATGATATGCCTTTTGTAGGAGTGGCCATACACCGTAACTAATTTTTGTAATGTCCATCTTCCCTGCTAATGCCCACTGGTTAAGGGTTTGCACGTCTTCTAAATATGGCTTGAATTGTAAACCGGCCGTATCAATTTTATTATTTACGAGTGCATCAAAAATAAATGTATCGTTCGGACAAGGGGAAAAAGCCAATGTTAATTCCATCTTTCTATTTTAAGCCCGGTTGCTTTAATTGCCAATTGTTTTTCTTTTTTTCTTGATCAACTATCTGCTGTACATCTTGTAACAATTTCTTAGCATCATATACAATACCATCTTTTACCGTATATTTTACACCTCCTTTTCTAATAACAGTATTAGCAGCATCTAGTTCAATAGCACCGGTACCATACAATACTTGTAAGTTCTTTAACGGGTTTGCATCTACTACTACTAAATCTGCCAATTTACCAACTTCTACAGATCCTAAATCTTTTTCTGCGCCGAGTGCTTGTGCAGCATGAAGGGTAGCCGCACGAATTACTTCGAGTGGGTGAAAGCCAGCTTCTCTTAATAATTCTAGCTCACGAATAAAACCAAATCCATATAGCTGATAAATAAAACCATTATCTGAACCGGCAGTAACCCGGCCACCACGATTTTTATATTCATTAATAAACATCATCCATAAGCGATAATTATTTTTCCATTCTACTTCCTGTTCTGTACCCCAATTGTGCCAATAAGAACCATGTGATATTCTGCTTGGTTCATAAAATTTCCATAAGGAAGGAAGCGTATAATTTTCATGCCATTCCGCTCTTCTTGCGCGCATTAAATCTCTATTGGCATCATAAATATTAAAAGTAGGATCAAGCGTAAAATCAAGCGCAATCAATTCATTCATTACTTTATTCCAATGTTCACTATAGGGTGCAGCAGCTTGCTTCCATAATTTACCAGCTTCTTCAAAACGATCTTGCTCATTATTGTAATTATAGTTTGCAGGATATTGTTGTATGGTTTTATCGGTAAATAATGCCTCAGGTAAACCATACCAATGTTCCATACTGGTAAGGCCCGCACGAGCAGAGTTCAGTACATTCCATCTAGCAACATCCATTTGTGCGTGGTGACAAGCAGATCTCAGTCCTAATCTTTTATTTTCTCTCAAAGCTGCATCCATTACGTCGGGGGCCGCACCAAAAAATTTAATGCCATCGGCTCCTTTTTTGGCATTTTCATTCACCCATGCCTTGGCCGCATCTGCTGTATGGATGGGTGATTTTGATCCTTGTCCGAATACCGTGTACGCATAAATTCTGGGTGCCGTTATGGTATTCGCAGCACTTTTCTTTTTATGGTCTAATACCCAATCTAAACCATTGCCCGATGATGGGTCACGAATAGTGGTAATACCATGCGCCATCCATAATTTAAAAACATATTCTGCAGGAGTGCCTTGTTCTTTGCCACCTATATGTGCGTGCATATCAATAAACCCAGGCATAATATACATGCCTTCACAATTCACTTCTTTTCCATTTGGTTTTAATGCGGGCCGGCGTTGTGGATTAATGGGCATACCCGGATTGCCAACTATACTTATTTGTACAATTCGATTATTTTCAATCACAATATCAACGGGGCCATTGGGAGGTGCGCCAGTACCATTTATAAGTATACCACCACGAAGTATGAGTTGGGTATAAGGGCCATCACCTTCTTTTTTTTCTGGGGCTGGTTGAATTTGAGCAGTTGCGAAGAAAAAAGAAAAACTA
>JBDKJW010000012.1:0-24353 GCA_039796395.1 Bacteroidota bacterium | reverse complement strand
GTCCAGTTAGCGCCATGCCATAACCCACCTAATAACATCGTAATCATTAAATTTCTATAGGTAAGTATTGCGCCATTACGATTACCGCCAAGTGGTATATATAAATAATCTCTTAACCATGCAGATAAAGTTATATGCCATCTTCGCCAAAAATCAGAAAATCCAATAGCGGCATAGGGATAATTAAAGTTTTGTGGCAATGAAAATCCGAGGCACATAGCCACTGCAATGGCACAGGTTGAATATCCTGCAAAATCAAAAAATATTTGTCCGGAAAAAGCCAACACGCCAGCCCAGGCATCTAATGCGGGTATTATTTTATCTGATCCAAAAATGGCATTGGCTGGAGCCGCCAACATGCTATCTGCCAATACTACTTTCATGAACAACCCTAAGGATAATAACAATAAACCATCCACAATTTGCTTAGCTGTTCCTTTTTTCTCTGTTTCAAATTGCGGCACCAATTGTGGTGGACGAACAATAGGGCCAGCCACTAAATGCGGGAAGAAAGTAACAAACAAAGAAAAGTCGAGCAGGCTTTTAACTGGCTTACTTTCTTTCTTATACATATCAATCGTATAACAAAGCGTAGTAAACGTGTAGAAAGAAATACCTGCTGGTAAAATAATACTTGGTTTGGCTGGATGAAAATCTCCTCCCAATAAATTTACTAATGCCGTAAAATTTTCTAATAAGAAATTGCCATATTTAAAGAAGCAGAGCATGCCTAGATTACCGATTAAGCTTACCACGAGTAATATTTTTTTCTTGGCTGGGTTCTCTTGTGTGTACAAAGCCTTACCCACAAAAAAATCGATCACTGTAGATAACCAGAGTAATAAAATAAAAGGCGGGTTCCACGCAGCATAAAAAATATAACTAGCGATGAGCAGGTTTACTTTTTTTACTTTCCAAGCTAATGGCAAGTAGTGTAATGCCATCATTACTAAAAAGAAAACAATAAATGTATATGAATTGAATACCATAAAATAGTTTTATAAGATTAGTCTTCTTTATATACCGCGTAGGAAAATCCTTTTTCCTCTCTAAGAATTTTTGCAAACGCTCTTGTAAAAACAATTGCATCTGCTGGTGATAAATGAGACCACTCGGGGCATACAAAATGATTGATCTCCGGATAATCCATAAAGTGTATGGCAGGGCAACCCGTGAATTCAACTAACTTATTCCAAAATTTCTCACGCGGAAATCCCATATTCTCTCCCATAAGCATGGGCCCGCTAGAAGGTGTTCGTACAAAGTAAATTTTGCATCCGCGCGCTTTCATTTTATCAACTGCGGTTTTAACCGTTTGCATCGCGGCGTTAATCATTGAATCTGTTAATGGGGGCTCTTTCTCCGCCATTTTTGCATAGTAAGTCCATATCCCCTGTACCTTTTGTTGTATGAGTGTATCCGCAATCATTTTAGGGGTCATATACGTTTGTCGGCTAAATTTCACACGAAAAAATTCAATAGGGAATGTGGGTGGCGAAACCACATTCGCACGATTTTTTATATGCACTTGATCGAGCAAAGCTGATAACGATAAACTCTCTTTATCTAAAAAAACAAATTGTGATTCAAAGAAATTATTAATTACAGATCCTACTTTTTGTGCCGGCGTTTCTTCTTTGTAATATTTAATAGCATTATTAGGGCTCTCTACATTCTGGCCTATAGCAGGTGTAAAAAAGAGCTCTTCGGTTACATCTACAACCAGGTTACCTTTAAATTTTTGATCTGCTGCCAAATCAAGCAGTACGGGTATTGGATTACTCCCCTCCCAAGCAAGTTGAATGGCTTCTGTTCCCGTAATAGACCTCCACTCATCTGTATCTAAATCGAACTTTATGCGAGAAGCTCCAATAAAAACAGTGGCCTTATCGGAAGGGGTATATACTTTCGCTCTCTTGTGTGCCCAAAGTGGCGATAAATTATCGTAACTAATTGGAATCTCTTGTTTTCGTAGGTAATACTCCCAACTTGCAATCGCAATACAAGTGAGAAGAACGGCAATTATGGCCGACTTGTTAAGGTTGGTTGGTAACATAGGCATTTGTTGGTTGCGTGGGTAAATTACAATAATTCTAGCTATTATGCTAATTTTACATATCCCTTTTCACCTATTGCAAAGTTGGTTCTATTGGTGTGTACATGAATAACTTGTTCATTTACAAGTACATGAACCTCATAGTGTGTGCCATAAAAAAAAATTTGCTGAATTATACCCTCAATAGCATTTTCTGGATTATTGGTTAGAGTTAATTGTTCGGGGCGCAAAAGGGCTTTTTTACCCCTGATACCCGTTCCCAATAATTTTTCAAAAGCAGGCAAAACTGTTGTATCAATCAAATGATAATCACCCAATAAACCAGCTACATATTCATTTATTGGATGAAAATATAATTCTTGTGGTGTTCCTTGTTGCATGATCCTACCATCTTTCATTATAAATAGTTGATCTGCCCAGGATAATAAATCAGCGGCATCATGAGAAACCAATATACAGGAAGTATTTAGTTTTTGTCCGATTTCATGAATCACCGTTTTGATAATCTTTTTATGCACCCGATCTAAATTAGAAAAAGGTTCATCTAAGAGCAGCAGTTGTGGAGCAGTGGTTAGCAATCGTGCTAAAGCAATTCTTTGTTTTTCCCCACCTGATAATGCTTCGTTTTTTCTTGCTAGCAAATGTTCTATTCGGCATACTTTATATACTTGTTTAGCGGAATCTGGCGTTAATTTATTAGCCATTTCAAGCCAATCTTTTACTATATAGTTATTCCTCAACTCAAAATGTTGTGATAAAAACGCTATGCCCTTATGCCCAGGGAGTAATTGATCTTCCGGACCAACCACTTTTTCATTATTAAAGAATATAGTGCCACTACTAGGCTGTAATAAGCCGCCAATCATCTTTAGCAAACTTGTTTTACCAGAACCCGTTTCTCCGGCAATAGCTATACGCTGTAAAGGAAGCTGTTCAAAAGAAATAGCATCCACTGTGGTTCTACCCTGTTCTTGTCGGGAAAGGTTTTGTACGCGCAGCAATAGCATCCGTAAATATACTTGTAGATGCTTACATTTGAAAATGATTAGTACAGAATTACGAAACCAGTTTTTGCTTCGTCCAGATATTCGATTCTTGAATTTCGGATCATTTGGTGCTTGTCCGCGCCCCGTATTTGAACGCTATCAACAATACCAGCTCGAGTTAGAACAAGAGCCTGTATTATTTATCGTAAAAAATGGATTGGCTTATTTAAAAGAATCTCGTGAGGCATTGGGTAAATATGTTCATTGCAGTGCCGATGATATTGTATATGTAACCAATCCTTCCTACGCCGTAAATATTGTAGCGAAGAGTTTCAATTTAAGTAAGGGCGATGAAGTGCTTACCACTAATTTAGAATATGGTGCCTGTGACCGTACTTGGAAATATTACTGTGATAAAGTGGGCGCTATCTATAAACAACAGCCAATTACAATTCCATTAACTACCAAAGATTTTTTTGTAGATGAATTTTTCAATGGTGTTACGCCGAAAACCAAACTTATTTTTTTAAGCCATATCACGAGTTCTACAGGTTTGCGTTTACCCATCGAAGAGATATGTAAGAAAGCCAAAGAAATGGGTATTCTTACATTTGTAGATGGCGCACATGCTCCCGGACAAATTCCATTAAATCTTACCGAGCTTGGCGTTGATATATATACTGGCGCTTGCCATAAATGGATGATGACCCCTAAGGGAAGTTCCTTTTTATATGTACGAAACGAGTTACAGCATTTGTTTGATCCATTGGTTGTTAGTTGGGGATATAATAGCGCATTCCCTTCTCATTCGCAATTTTTAGATTATCACCAAACCCAGGGTACTAGAGATTATTCGGCATTCTGTACTATTCCAACTGCTATTGCATTCATGGAAAAATATGATTGGTCAACTGTGGCCGAAGCATGCAGAAAGCTAACCCATACCAATGCCACTCGTTTTTGTGAATTAGTGGGTGCTTCGCCTATTGCACCAATCTCAGAAGATTTTTTGGTACAACTATACAGTATCCCTATACAAATAAAAACAATGAGCCCAGAAGCATTGCATGATTTATTTTTTGAGAAGTATCATATCGAAATACCTGTTATGCGTCATAACAATCAGGTGTATTTACGGTATTCGATTCAAGCATTTAATACCCAGGAAGATTTGGATGCTTTGTATAATGCCGTTACTGATCTAAAAAATGCAGCTATAATTTACTAAAAAAAACCAAGCATTCATTTGAATGCTTGGTTACCAAAACAAACTGCTATAATCGAATCTTATTTTTTAAAGGTTTCTAATAAAGCAACTACACCAACGGTAGTACCAAATGGTATTGCAGCTAAGTCTACCCAAAAATTACCATTATGATTTGTGAAAGGAAAAAACCCTCCTTTTTTAACTGTTTCTTGGAAAAGTTCTGGGTTCACTATTCCTAAAAGGATATAGTCGATTTTAACTTTAGGATAAGCTTTTACCAAATGGTGAAAATCTTCAGAGCCCATAACTGGGGGGAATTCTAAATTTTTACCAGGACCGAAAAGCTTATCTAAAGCAGGATTAATTTTCTCAACTAATTCTTTATTATTCCTTAATGGTGATAAGGTTTGTTTAAAGCGAATCGTAGGACTCAATTCTTTCGGCAGACCATTCGCTAGTGCTATACCTTCATTGATTTGTTGTATACCATCTACCATCATTTTTCGATCTTTATCATGATACCAACGAAGATTTAATTTTAATAAAGCAGATGAAGGGATTACATTATTATCGGTTCCTGCTTGTACGGCACCAACAGTAAGTACGGCAGGGCGTTGGGGATCTAATCGACGGCTTATTAAGGTTTGGTATTGTATAATTGCATTAGCGGCCATCAATACTGGATCTTTAGTATCTTGTGGTTGAGATCCATGTCCGCTAACCCCGTTAAAGGTTACATCTAATTGATCAACCCCCGCCATTCTATCCCCGTGTCTATTCAAGTAAATACCTAAACCAACCGGTGCTGTATGCATTCCAAGGAGGTAATCTGGTACTGGCACACCTTTTTTATACATCACACTTGCCATCGTATCAGCTCCAAGTCCGTTTTCCTCTGCGGGTTGTGCAATCATCACCAAAGTTCCTTTCCAGCTATCCTTGAGCTGTACCATAGTTTTAGCGACACCCAGCATCCAAGTTGTGTGCGCGTCATGCCCGCAAGCGTGCATTACTGGCACAATTACACCATCGTCATTTTTCATGGTTTTTTTACTCGCATATGGTAATCCTGTAGTTTCTTCAACTCCGTTACAATCCATATCACCCCTATACATAACAACAGGCCCCTCTCCATTTTTATATATCCCAACAACTCCAGTTACCCCTATTTCCGTCATTACATTATAACCGTAAGACTTAAGCTCCTTAGCTACAATTCCAGCAGTTCTAACCTCCTGTAATGGAAGTTCAGGGTTTTGATGAAAATCTTTAAATATTTCAACAAATTTTGTCTTATCAGCTTCCACTATTTTTTTAACCTGATCAATTGAAACTTCAACATTTGTTTTACTAATTTGCGCTGGTTTTTTTTGCGCAAATAGCGTGGTTGTTACGATACAGCCAACCATTAAAAAGTGCATTTTTTTCATGACAATAGTTTATAAATTAATAAGATATTCTTTAAAAATATTCGTTTAAATTAAGGAATAATCCCGATGCACCATTATGGCCAAATCCATAATCAATAGCAATATTAACCCTGTTCTTTTCACTTAACATATACCTAAACCCTGCACCATAGCCCATTTGAAATGAATTAAATAACCCAATATTTTGCGTTCTGCTACTTGCAGACGTAAAATTGGTAAAAATAACAGCGCCAAGCTTATCTTTTGTACTCTGTAATGGGAATCGCCATTCAAACTCTGTGTAGCTTAAGTCTTCTCCACGAAAACGCCCCTGCGTGTATGGGCGCCCCGATCTTCCAAATAAATCCCAACCCGTTGCCGGTAAAAACAGATATGGCACTTTCCCGCTGGTTACAAAAGAACCGAATGTCCAAAATGCAATTAGGTTTCTTGGTCTTGCTTTATTAACATGGAAATAATCACGATACTCGAGCCATAAATGGCTACTGCTAGCCGTACTTCCAATAAAGGATGGATTAATTCTAAAAGCAATGGATGCCAGTTTCCCTTTATAGGGGTTAGCGATATTATCACGGCTATCAAAAGAGGCATTTAAAGATATACCTGAAAGCGAATATTTATCAACTGGTAGCCCCTTTACTGCTTGATACTGATAATGATGGGTTATTGCTGGCGGAATAGCAGCTAAATTCAATTCTTTATCCCTAATATTAGATATTAAGTCGAGATGATAACCTAAGCCATAGAAAAACCGAGTATCACCATGTCGTTTAAGGATAGTTTGGTGCAATCTGAAATGATCAAAGTACATCATTTCAGATTCAGAGGGGCCATTGAATGGTTTATCAGATACCTTCTTATTGTTACCTACAATTGTGTTATCGGCATAAATTGGAGATGTACTTAAACCATAAGTGGGTTGTCCATTCAAATTATATCGAAGATCGGTTGTAGAAATCCACTTGTCGCCTTCCAAGAACATATTACCTCTAATTTGTATCAGTAATTGATTTTTGGCAGTATGAATAAATGTTCCTAAAAAATTGGAAATACTTGTAGTTTTAGGATTTCCATTTACCCAAGCAATACCAGGCGCTACCCCATACATTAAACCTGTAGTTGGGTTCGCCGCAATTACTGGCATAGGAATAATAGTGAATTTTTTTTGCTTTTTGGGAACTACAGTGTCACTAACTGACTGGGCCGTAACATTTGAGGTCCATAAAAAAGTTAAAAAAATAAAATACATAAAATGTTTCATGGTAACTTTTTAGATTGGTTAAAAAAGGTGAACGTATTAAAATACTACTAATTGACTCATAAATCCAACTAACACTTGCCCTGTTCCCAGATCTTTTAATCCAAAATTATTCTTAGCATATGTGGTATATCTTTCTAATCGTCCAACATATCCGAAAAACAGTTTTGCATTATGTAATTTAGAAAGATGTAATTCAAGTGTAGCAGACAGTGTATAAACATTTCTCAAAAGATTATTTTTAGAAGCGCTTTTGTCTGGATTGCCAAACCAATAACTAGCGCTTTTCATTCCAATAATAGTTGTGCTTAGATTTGGCGTGAAATGATAATCTCCGCGCAGCCAATGTTCTACATAACGAACATCTCTTAAACGGTTGGAAAAATTATTCCCTAAATAAGTGCTCACAACACCCGTTCTGTCTACAGCTTCGCTACTGTACTTGATATCGTAAGAAAGCCCATAGTTATTCTTTTTATACTGTGCTCCTAGAATACAGAAATTCTGATATTCCCCTTTTATCAAATTAAAATTACTAAAGCTAAATTTAGTATTAAAGTGATTATCCAGGAAAGTTCCATTCCAATTTAAAGTTAAGCCAAATGGTGCTTTAGAAGCCACGGCACCAGGTGTAGTTCCATAAGCCTGGTCAAAATTTCTTGAACTGGAATTAGCTATTTGAAAACTTAATCTTTGCTTACCTGAAAATTTATAGGTTGTTTTAACGGCGCTTAAAAAAATATCTCCAAATGCAAAAAGGTCATTATAAACTATCATAGTAATTGGATTATAGAAAATCTCATATCCTCCATAATCCGCAAACATTTTACCGGCACTTACTGTTACTTTAGGAGATGCATCGTATTCAACCAGTGCCAAATCTATAGATCGGCGTAATAAATCAGCTGTTTCTCCATCGCCCGCTGATCTGCTATATACATCTCTGAAGCGTATTTTTAATCTTCGGGTTACCCTCCCAATTACCTCCATTCGCAAATCATTAGCTCGAAACTGTGAATTTATAAACTGTCCGTTTACAAAATTATTATTTGATGCAAACCGCATATTGGCAATCATATTTACTTCTTTTACTAAGCCCCCATCCTTATTTAGTTTCACCAGTGGCTGTGTACTTAAAACGGATGTGTCGAATTGAAGTTTTTCGTCCTCTTGGGTAAAAGCTAATAAACTGGTTAATATGAAAGCCGTAGTAAAGAAAAGTTTCAGTTTCACAAATTTCATCTGTAAACGCAATTTATGTAGCAATATTACATAGAAGAACCCAAACAAAGCGTAAAGGTTCGTAAAACGAAAATACTAACGCGTAGTAGTTCAACCATACTCTTGTAGTGATATCACTAGTCTATAATTGGGGATTTACGCAGGCGAGAAAATAGAAAAATAACTATTTCATAATCAAATAGACATGAGGAGATCTAAATCAAATTTCTTCATCTTCAAGAAAGCTTGAATTACTTTTTGCCCATTAATAGGGTCGGCCATCAGTTGAGGTAATTGGCTAGGCACCACTTGCCAGGAAACACCATACTGGTCTTTAAGCCAGCCACACATGGATTCTTCTCCCCCATTGGCCAATAATCTATTCCAATAAAAATCAATTTCAGCTTGGCTATCACAGTTAACTACAAACGATACGCCTTCATTAAAAACGAATGCATGAGATCCCGGACCTTCCATGGCAATAAAAGGAGTAGTGCCCAAGGTATATTCACCATACATGAGCTTACCTGCATGCGGATCTCCTGCTGGATAATAAACAGTAAGTGTTTTCTCAGATCCTTCAAAAATAGATACATAAAAATCAACTGCTTCTTCTGCTTTTCCCAATACATTATTGGTAAATAATAAACTAGGAAAAAAACTTTCGTCACCAACAGCCGCAGGCTCTAGCATTAATTGCCAGGAAACACCATAAATATCTTGCACCCAGCCATAATATGCACTCCAAGGATATACTTGTAAATCCATCAGTATTTTTCCACCAACTGATAACTGATCCCATATTACTTGAATCCGATTTTTATCCGCATGCTTGATGAAAAAAGAAATTGAAGGGTTTACTTGAAAATTAGGCCCACCGTTTAATCCTATTACCCTTCTTCCACATAATTCAAAATCAACGACCATACCATTGTTGGTATTCACTTTACTATTGGCAAATATGTTGCAGTACCATTCGGCAGCAGCTAGGGCTTTACCATCAAACCAAATACAGGGATATAGTTGTTTACTCATTTAAGTAGGATTTAAAGCTCTTCTAAGTTAAACCAAAGAAATGAATTACTGTATTTTTTCTAATACCCATACATCATTATCATATCTAAAATCGGGATGATTGGGTGTACCTCCGTATTTCCCTCCCGTCATATATATTTTATTCTTGAAAACAGTAGCTGCGATACCACCACGTGGTTGCCATGGTGCATGCATTTCTTTCCATATTTTACCGTCTTCACTAACTAATACCTCACTGCTAAAAAGTGTATTCCGATTACAGCCTAATAACCAAATTTTTTGATCGAAAACAATGGCTTCATAACCAAATACCTCCACCCCTTCTATAATTTCCGGGGTTACTATTTCCCAATGTATAGCATCCGCAGAGCGCCATACATCATTGTTTAATAAATATAAAGTATCATGTAGCATTACAATTTTCGAATTGCTTCTTTTACCAAAAGGTAGATTATCATTTTGTTTTATCCAATGAATACCATCCACAGAGTACCATATATCAGCATATTGTTGACTTGTATCTTCTCCGCCAATTATCCAAATCTTATTATCAAAAACAAAAGGATGATAGAAGAATCGTTTGGGGAGATTAGAAGTTGTGGCAATAACATGCCAATTACGATAATCAGTAGTTTGAAAAATGGTTGGTGTAAAACTAAACTGTTCAATATTGCCGTTAAAATATCCTAAGCCCAAAATAGATTGTTGAAACTGGACATAATCTAAAAAAGCAAGGTTATTGATTGCATTAGTTAATGATGTTTTTACAAACTCATTCCCATCAGCAGATACCCATGTACCTTTTGTATGCATTACAATTAACGAATCATCATTAGCTAATAATTGAAAATTATAGCTCTTGGGCCATCTAGCACTATCATATATTTTTACCCATCGATAACCACTATCTATTTTCGCGTTTTTTTTTACAATAGAATTTGAAGGCTTGGGCGAATTGGTACAAGCTACAAATAATAACGCAACAAAAATCATGCGGAAATCACAACAGTTTGTTAGGATAGCATACATATTAGCTGATCTTTAAAAAGTTCAAAAATAAGTTCTACTCATACACTAAATGATAATGAAATGAGCCTAGTGAATGTCTATTACTATTAAGTTTTTATAGTTAACTTACAGCTGGTTTTTTATTCAAATTACAAAAAAGATGGGCCCTGTACTTGGAAAATATAAAGTTATCTTATTCGCCACTCTAAATTACCTAGAAGAACATGTTGGAAAGAGTTTGGTGCTTGACAATTATAATCCATCAACTGATTTTTATCAACAAGAAAGAATTCAAATTGAAAAATATATCGCACAACGTAAAATAGTTAGTTTACAAAAAAAACTCTCTTCCCTTACAAAGCCGCTACAATTTAAATTCGACCTTAATTTTCCACTATATATAAAAGAGAAAACGGGTTATGAAATCGACCTTTTTGAAGATCTCCGTAATCGTTCAGCAAGCATTATAGCGCAAGCAGAAATTCATAATCAAAAGCAATTACATGATATAGGCTTATTGCTTAGTCTTTATAATGAAACTGGTGCATTGGAAAAAGACATTAACTTTTTAAAAGCACTGATACTAAACTATCACAAAAAAGAAACTGATAGTCGAACAAAAAGAAATACAGAATATACAAAGATTTTACACAAAGAAATAAACCCAGATGGAGAAAGCATTAGTGTAATAGTATCAAACACGCCAATCCCCAAACACTATCATGAAAAAATAGTTATAGCACCCGATAATTCAAAAAAAATAAGATTGATTCAAGGAGGAAATAATAAACACCCATTAACCTATATTACTATTGAGTTCCTTACCGCTAGCGCAATTGTTTATCAGCTAATAGGTTTATACACAGATATTGAAGTAACTTGGAAAGATAATGCTACCCTTATTATCAAAACTAAAAAAATCTATTCACCAATGCTTAAACATACCCAAATTAGGAGTTTTGAAAATATTGTTACCATTGAGTATATTGAGGTTTAATTTCTCATCATGTACCATTTCTCTTATTTCAAAGAAAACGATAAGGAAGCCATTCTATCATTTCTGGAAGAATATCCCTTTGCATTTTTAACCGGCTGCGACCCGAATGGAAAACCTGTAGCCACGCAAGTACCCATGCTTTTTGAAGAAAGAGATAATGAACTTTATTTACAGGCACATATTATGCGTAATACAGACCATCACAAGGCGTTTATGCAAAATCCAAATGCATTATTAGTTTTTACCGGTCCAAGTTGCTATGTAAGTGCATCGTGGTATACAAATCCACAAAGTGGCTCAACTTGGAATTACATGAGTGTACATATAACTGGAGAAATACAATTCATGGAAGATGAAGCGCTACGCGCATTCATGCAAAAACTAACCTTACAATATGAAAAAAATAATTTGGCATCTCCAACCGTTTTTAACAATATACCCGAATCATACAAACAAAAGATGCTGCCAGCGATTGTAGGTTTTGAGATAAAAGCAGCCAAAATTGACACTGTTTTTAAACTTAGTCAGAACAAAGATGAACTGGATTATTCAAATATCATTACAAAATTGGAGGCCGAAGGGGGACAAGCTGTATTGATTGCTGCAGAAATGAAGAAAAGACACACAAAACTATTTGCCAGTAAGTAAATGGAATAAAGCAAAAATTATATGTAACTATAATAAGTAAATGAATATGACCACAACTATTATTATCACACTTTGTATATTATTGCTCATTGCATATGTATTTGATTTAAGTGCCACATTTACAAAAATTCCCAGTGTTATTTTATTACTCTTGGTGGGATGGGCAGTAAAACAAGCTACCCAATACTTTAATATTACAGTTCCGCAACTGGCACCCTTATTACCCATTTTGGGTACTATTGGCCTTATACTGATTGTACTAGAAGGTTCACTTGAATTAGACTTTAATCGTAATAAGTTGCCTTTTATTGGCAAAACGGCTCTTATTGCATTTATTCCAATCATTGCTTTTAGTTTTTTATTGGCTTTCGCCTTTCATTATTTTGGGCATATAAATTATAAAATTGCATTAGCCAATGCTATACCCCTGAGCATAATTAGTAGTGCGATTGCTATTCCTAGTGCACAAAATTTAGTTTCACAACAAAAAGAATTTATTACTTACGAAAGTAGTTTGTCGGATATTTTCGGCGTAATTCTTTTCAACTTCATCACTTTAAACGACAATATCAACAATGCATCTGTTGGGCATTTTTTTATAGAGTTAATACTCATGCTAATCATTACTTTCATTGCTACACTAGCCCTTGCCTTTTTACTAGGAAAAATAAAACACCATATAAAGTTCATACCGCTCATAGTAATGGTAGTGCTGATATACGCGGGTGCAAAGTTGTTTCACTTACCTGCCTTAATCTTTATATTATTATTTGGTCTTTTTCTAGGAAATATCAGCCAGCTTAAAGACAACAAGTATCTTCAAAAATTACAACCCGATATCCTAAACAAAGAAGTACATAAATTTAAAGACTTAGTTACTGAGATTGCCTTTTCTATTCGTGCACTATTTTTTTTGCTCTTCGGATATCTCATAGAAACAAATGAATTACTGAATAGTGCAACGCTTTTCTGGACAATTGGTATTTGTATCGGCATCTATTGTATTAGATTTACTTTGCTTAAACTTTTCGTACTTCCGGCTAAACCCCTAACCTATATAGCACCGCGAGGGTTAATAACAATTCTGCTATTTCTATCGATACCCGCAACCCAAACAATAGATCTAGCGAACAACTCCTTAATCATTCAAGTAATCGTGGTTACCGCTCTTGTTATGATGACGGGGCTCATGACTAACAAAAAGCTCACATAGATTAAAAAAAGCAACTTATATTACAATCAAATTTTAAAAAAATGGCCAAACAGATATTCATCAACTTAGCCGTAAAAGATCTTATTAAATCAATGAACTTTTATGCAGCGCTAGGCTTTACAAATAATCCACAATTTTCAGACGATACAGCTAAATGTATGGTTTGGAGTGATCATATTTTTGTAATGATCATGACGCATCAAAAATTTTCTTCCTTTGCAACCAAACCCATTGCAGATACAAAATCAACTTTAGCTGGGCTTTTTTCGCTATCGCTCGATAGTTTAGCTGAGGTAAATAATACAGTAGAAAAAGGGTTAGCAGCCGGGGGTACAGAACCAGCAGAAATGAAAGACTATGGCTTTATGCAACAGCGAACCATTGAAGATTTTGATGGGCATACTTGGGAAATTTTCTATATGGACATAACGAAGTTTCCTACCGAACAGCCTACCAACTAAACCACTTATCTTTACTATTAAATTTATCACCATGCCACAAATCAACCCTTACATACATTTCAATGGTAATGCAGAAGAAGCATTTACATTCTACAAATCAGTATTTGGTGGAGAATTTGCCATGCTCATGCGCTTTAAAGACATGAACATACCCGGTAGTATTGCCAATGAAAATGAAGCCAATAAAATTATGCACGTTGCACTTCCTATTGGCAAGCATAATATTTTAATGGGAAGTGACTCACCTGAAGCACTTGGTACACACAATGTAAACGAAACAAGAAGTAAAATTTCTATAGGCGCTGAAAGTAAAGAAGAAGCCGACAATTTATTTAACGGACTTTCTGCAGGCGGACAAATAGAAATGCCGATCGCTGATAGTCCATGGGGTTCCTACTTCGGAATGTTTAGAGACAAGTTTGGTATTGAATGGATGGTGGATTACGATCCCAGACATAAGGGACAGCCATAGCATTACAGATTCATAATGAAAATCTCAACTTCACTGTACATAACAACTATCAACAATGGCTAAGATTAATCAAGTTTTAGACATGTCGCCACTTGGTATGGTCTTCACTGTTATGAAGGGCAAAAATGATACAAATGGCAAGTCGCTAGAATTGATATGGGAATTATTACCAAAGTGCAATATGATAGACCCCTTATATCATATACATCCTGAAGCAATAGAAACTTATCAAATACTCGAAGGTGAAATGGAGTTTTATATACATAATAAATGGATAATAGCTAAGAAAGGTGATAGATTAAAAGTAGATGTTGGTGTAAAACATGCATTTAGAAACCCATCTAATAGTATTGTGAAAGTTTATAATACGCACGAACCTGCTTTTAATATGGAAGATTATTTTGAAGATGTTTGTAAAGTTGTAACAAAAGCAAAAAATAAAAAAACGAATACCATAAGTATGAAAAACTTAAAAACGCTATTACTTTTTGGTTCACTTATGCAGAACTATCGAAAAGAAATCATCTCAGTTAACCCGCCAGATTTTCTAGTTAAACTTTTAGGTAGCATAGCCAACGTTTTAAGAGTAAAATACTAAACTACAAAGCTCATTAAGAAATCATTCAAATTACTAGTTACTATATAAGCTGCAACCGAAAAGTTTTTCAAAATTTTTCTTCACACGGTATTTAAGTTCATCCATATCTACTCTTCTTCCTAATTCTTTTTCTAAAGAAGTAACGGCCTTGTTTTCAATACCACAAGGAATAATATGTTTAAAATAATCTAAATCGGTATTAACATTAAAAGCAAAGCCATGCATGGTTATCCAACGGCTACATTTAATACCCATTGCACAAATTTTTCTTTCTCGGCCAGCTACATGTGCATCTAACCACACACCCGTTTCACCAGCACTACGCTCACCGCGTAACCCATACTCGGCCATGGTGATAATAATCACTTCTTCCAAGGTACGTAAGTACCAACCCAAATCGGTTTTAAATTTCTCTAAATCGAGTACCGGATAACCCACCAATTGTTGCGGACCATGAAAAGTAATGTCTCCCCCTCTATTAATATGAAAATAGTCAATCCCCTGCTCCTTCATTTGTTCCTCAGAAATCAACACATGCGATTCTTTGCCGTTCTTACCCAAGGTATAAACAGGTGGATGCTCCACAAATAACAAATGATGCACGGTTGGCATAGCATCAATATTTGCACCCTCTTTGTACCGAAATGCCAGCTTTATGTCTGCATTCTTTTTCAAAAGCACTTCCTGATATTCCCATACTTCTTTATACCGGCGCATCCCTAAATCTTCAAATAAAACCCTTTCCTGCATCCTGCAAAGATAAGCGCTAATGCCATGCATCTATTACCTTTGCCAAATGCAAACCCACGAAGAAATAGTAATGGATGAACAGTTGGAGGAAATGTATGAGCGCAAAACCTTTACAGTAGATAAGGGGCAAGAGCCTTATCGTATTGATAAATGGATACAAATGCATATGGAGGGTGCTACGCGCAATAAAATTCAGCAGGGCATTGAAGCAGGATTTCTTACCGTAAATGGGAAAACGGTGAAGAGCAATTACAAAATAAAGCCGGGGGATGAAATTGTTTTAATGAGTTTAGTAAACCCCGATCATACTATTCTTAAAGAAGAAAATATTCCACTCGATATTGTATATGAAGATGCTGATTTGATGGTAATCAATAAGCCAGCTAATATGGTGGTACATCCGGGGGTAGGCAATTTTAGCGGCACTTTACTAAATGGCGTTGCTTATTATTTAAAACAGGAACAGCCCGATCTTACCGAAGAAGCTTTGCCTCGCTTTGGATTGGTGCATCGTATCGATAAAAATACGACTGGCTTAATTGTACTTGCCAAAACAGCGGAAGCGGCTGCACATTTAGCTAAACAGTTTTTTAATCATACCGTAAAAAGAAATTACCTCGCATTGGTATGGGGTAATGTAGAAGCAGAAGAAGGCACGATTAATGCCCATATTGCGCGACATAAACAGCATCGTAAAATGTTTGATGCTTACCCTGAAGGGGAAACAGGTAAACACGCCATTACGCATTATAAAGTAGTTGAGCGGTTTAATTATACTACCCTTGTTCAATGTACTTTAGAAACGGGTAGAACGCACCAAATTCGCGTACATATGAAACACATTGGGCATACCCTTTTCAACGATTGGGAATATGGTGGCGATAAAATTCTAAAGGGCACCATCTATACCAAATACAAACAATTTGTGGAGAATTGTTTCACTGTTTGTGCACGTTGTGCTTTACACGCACATACCCTAGGTTTTATTCATCCGCGAAGCGGAAAAGAACTATTTTTTGAATCTCCCCTCCCTGCAGATATGCAAGGGGTAATGGAAAAATGGAGAAAGTATATATTTGCTACATAACTAACGATATGAACACAACGGCTATACGCAATAATTACACTATTGCTGAAATAGAAAATATTTATAATGAACCTCTACTAGAACTTGTTTTTAAAGCGGCAACCATTCACAGAGCATATAATGATACAGCCGAGGTACAGGTTTGCACACTTTTGAGTATCAAAACAGGTGGCTGCAGTGAGGATTGCGCTTATTGTCCGCAAGCCGCCCGATACAGCACCGGCATAGATGTACAGGCATTGATGAAAAAAGAGCAAGTATTAGCCTATGCACAAAAAGCAAAAGATGCAGGTAGTACTCGTTTTTGCATGGGTGCCGCTTGGCGTGAAGTGCGTGATAACAGAGATTTTGATCGGGTTTTAGATATGGTTAAAGGGGTTAATGAAATGGGGATGGAAGTATGTTGTACGCTTGGTATGCTTACAGCAGATCAAGCCCAAAAACTAGCAGATGCAGGGTTATATGCTTACAATCATAACTTAGATACAAGTAAAGAGCATTATAATGAAATTATCACAACACGTACTTACGACGATCGTTTAGAAACCTTAGATAATGTACGAAAAGCAGGTGTAACTGTTTGTTGCGGCGGTATAATAGGCCTAGGCGAAACACATGCCGATCGTATAAAAATGTTACACACACTAGCCACCATGCCTGAGCATCCAGAAAGTGTGCCCATTAATGCCTTAGTACCTATTGCCGGTACCCCCTTGGCCAATAATAAAAAGGTGGATATCTGGGATATGGTGCGTATGATTGCTACGGCAAGAGTAGTAATGCCAAAAACCATGGTACGATTAAGTGCGGGAAGAACAGATATGAGCATTGCCGAGCAAGCACTTTGCTTTATGGCGGGTGCCAACTCAATTTTTGCAGGCGATAAATTACTTACTACCCCTAACCCATCTTTTGATGAAGATAATGCCATGTTTTCCTTACTAGGTTTACAACCAAGAGTTGCCTTTAAGGAAGAAAAGCAATATTTACATGAAGTAGCTAGCACATAAGATTTTCCTAAAACTGCTATGGATTGTTCATTTTCTGGGCTAGAAACTGCAAATTTGTAGATAGAGAAAAACCTACTTGCCAATGATTCGTGGTGTATTGCTTGCTGGCCTTGTTGCTTTAACCTATGTTACCAACGCACAATCTGAAGTGCCAAGGGGTTGGCATTTATTGGATTACCAAAAAGAGCATTTTTTTGGGATTAGTTTGGATAAAGCTTACGAATTTTTAAAAGAAAAAAATAAAACCCCCAAAACTGTTATTGTAGCTATTCTCGATTCCGGTGTTGATACAGCACATGAAGACCTTAAAAAAGTATTATGGCATAACCCAAAAGAAATTCCTGGAAATGGTATTGATGATGATAAGAATGGATATATCGATGATGTATATGGTTGGAATTTTTTAGGGGGTAAAGACGGCAACATTTTACGCAAAGCATCCGATGAACGTTCACGCGTTTATCATCGCTACAAGGATCAGTTTTTGAATAAACAAATAGATACTAATGCCCTCTCTCTGGGTGATAAAGCATTATACCTGATGTGGAAGCGTGCCGCTGCACAACTAAATTTTAGTACAGAAGAACAAATGGAGGTACTAATGATTGAAGTAACGGCAAAGGCCATTAAGCGGCACGATAAGATACTTCGCCAAGAGCTTGGTGCAGAAGAATTTACAAGTGAAAAGTTAGAAAAATTTGAGCCAATTACAAAAACAGGTAGAGATGCAAAACTTGGCTACCTCACCTGTATGAAAATGATGGGCATAGATCCAGAAGAAAAAAATACAACTGTATTGAATGAACTAGATGAATATATTGAAGGAAAGAAAACAGCTTTCGAATCAAAAGAAAAAGCTCCACAAAATCTAAGAGCTGAAATTATTGGGGATGATTATTACAACATAAATGATAAGTACTATGGCAATAATGATGTAATGGGGTACGGCCCCATGCATGGTACCCATGTTACCGGCATCATTGGTGCAGAAAGAAATAATGGCGTGGGCATAGATGGTGTTGCAGATGCTGTGAAGCTCATGATTTTGCGCGTTGTACCCGATGGCGATGAGTACGATAAAGATATAGCATTAGCCATTCGCTATGCAGTAGATAATGGTGCTAAAGTAATTAATATGAGTTTTGGTAAAGCTTTCTCCCCAGAAAAAAAATGGGTTGACAGTGCGGTGAAATATGCCTTAGATAAAGATGTTTTATTGGTACATGCCGCAGGTAATGAATCGGAGAATATAGACATTGAACCCAACTTTCCGAATGCTTGGTTAACGCCATGGAAAATGAAAGCCCCCAATTTTATGACTATTGGCGCGAGTGGTGATGAGCAAGTGGGAGGCAGTATGGCTGCCGATTTTAGCAATTACGGGGTAAAGGAAGTAGATGTTTTTGCACCCGGCCTAAAAATTTATTCTACACTTCCTGGTAAGCATGCATATGGCAATTTAAAAGGTACAAGTATGGCCGCGCCTATTGTATCGGGCTTAGCCGCATTACTTCGCTCCTATTATCCACAATTAACGGCTATTGAAGTAAAGAAAATTATAGAGCAATCAACTGCAATTCCAAACCCAAGTTTAAGAACCATATTACCCAATACAAAAGGAGAAGAAAAAAATGTACCTTTCGATTCATTGAGTAAAACAGGTGGTATTGTAAATGCTTACAACGCTGTATTAATGGCTAATGAATTTCAGCGTACTACCTCACCAAAAACAATAGCTAAAAAATAATTTAATGGCAAAACCTCAACCCAACGATTTTCTTCCCTATTTCAGTAGATATATAGATTTAGTAGCCGTAGATGATATACAAACCGCCGTTACAACTTACTCGCACCCACTCACCTATTTTTTTGTAAACTTACCAGAGGAGAAAGCCGATTATGCGTACGCACCTGGTAAATGGACGATTAAAGACATGCTTCAACATATCATCGATACGGAGCGTATTATGAGTTATAGAATGTTATGTATAGCGCGTAATGAAAAAGCGGCTTTACCAGGTTTTGAAGAAGACGAATATGCAACAGCGGCAAATGCTTCTGCAAGGAGTTTTATTTCTTTAAAGGAAGAATTTATTGCTTTACGTAAAAGCACCGATTTATTATTGCAGTCGTTAACAGAGACTCAACTTAATAATAAAGGAACCGCAAGTGGCAACCCTACTACGGCCAATGCCTTGGGATTCATCATTTTCGGTCATATCATGCACCACAAAAGAATTGTAGAAGAACGCTATCTATAAAAAATTAATTAGTACACTTTGAATATTCGATGCCGATTATTGGAATTGTTATAATTTTCTTCTTTAATTCTAGTTCTCTATCATCTCCTTTTTTGGTATAAATAACCAGTGTGCCAGTATTCCCAGCTATTGCAGGGGAGCTATTTATACCACTAATATTTCTTCTTACAGACCCACCAGATCCCTGCGCAGCAGCTAACCCACCACCACCACTATTTAGTCCACGGATAGATGCTTTAATAAAACGAATCATGGCAATATCTCTAATATTAATTGCACTTAAATCATCGAATAGAGCTTCATCTAAAAAATATTGAATACTTCCATTACGATATTGCAAACCGCCATCTACCAAACGAAGCATCGGAAACTTAATTTGTATGTAATCAAGTAAACTCATATTGGCATTTGCCGCCGGGTCATCTAATACATTTACAGTTGTACTATTTACATTTCGAAACAAATTATTGTTGATGTACCTATTTTCTAATTCTTCTGACCTCGACTTTCTTACTGAAGTAACTACCACTTCAGGTAACCCATCCTTTGTGTATTGTGTAACAAAAGAAGCACCATTGGCGCGCTTAGCCCAGCTGCCTTCTTTCTTTAACTGCTCAGTAACATAACTCATCAACTGTTTACTAATAGAGTCGCTACCCCAAGCAATAGACCCAACAGGCTCTAAAGAAGTGATTGAAAAATTATCATAATCCCTAAATTCTCTATCCGCATTTACATAGAAGCGAATGGAGCCTCTACCTACATAATCAATATTTTTTATGCGTAATAAGGAATCATCAATTCTATCAATACCATCAATAATTTCTAGTTCGCCATTATCATTGATCAATTGGTATTGAATACCTGAGGATCGATATTTTTCACGAATAATATAAGCAACGCTGTAGGTTTTATCTGCTTTTTTAAAGGGCGCATTTATAATAACAGGTTGCAAACGTTCCGGAATGCTTATAGGATCTGTTTTTCCGCCTATATAAACAATGCTACGTGCCGTATGCATGGGTTTCCCATTTTCAGAGAAATACGCACGCAATAAAGAGGGGCCTCTACTAATTTGTTCATTTCTAAACACGCCACAAACCTTATTATCTGTAAGCTGGATTAGTTTGTAATCTAGTAATCGTCCGTTTTCATCTAACCAATCGATGCGAATAATACTACCATTCGGAATTTTCTTTTCAATATCCTCTACACTAAATGAAATTGAATCGCGTGTACCAATATAGGAAGGCGTATTTTTAAATTGTAAATAGCCTTCATCTAATAGTTGGGCGTTCACCGCAACAGCAATAAACAAACAACCGATAAGCAGCAATCTATTCATAAAACTATTTTAAACTGGTTTCTTTACAGGTATGTGCGGGATCGATACCCACCAATGGCAATATTACTGATTTAACAAAAAGGCTATTATAATCATTGGCTTCATTTCCTTTTTTTGTGTAGATAGCAAGTGTACCTTGTACCCCTGCCCCACCTCCACTAAAAAAACCGCCAAAGCCCGTATTTATTCCACGGATACTAGATTTAATAAATTTCACATATGCAATGTCCCATATAGGGGGAACAAAATTACTAGGTGATTCATCTACCCAAATTTCAACACCGCCCATTCTATATGATAGTATAGGCGATAAAGTTCCAGGTACATAACTAACGCGTAAACCAGGTACTTTCCGGTTGATGAATTCTTCAACTGTTAATGAATTTGCCGCAGAAGGGTCGGTAAGCATATCGAATGATATTCCAAATTGTCCTTTGAAAAAAGCAGATTGCGTGTATTTTTCTTCCATCTCTTGCAATCTATTCTTTGTGGTTGTTCTTACAGTTACATTCGGCAATTCACCATCGGCAAAAATACTTACCATATTATTATCCGGCTGATTACTCATTTTTTTCTCTTGTGCCACAAAAAATGGCATCAAATTTTTTAGTATGCTATCGTTCGACCATTTACTGCCTTCATTAGGACTATAACTCCGCATTTTAATTACATCATATTGCTGGTACTGCACTTTGTTGTTAAAGAAAAAGCGAATAGACCCACGATCCTGTAAATCGATCTCAGGAACCATAATGGTGGTATCATTGATTCGAATAGCTTTGGAAATTTCTTGTATTTGTCCGTTTTTATCAATAATCTGATACTGAATATTTGCGCTAGGAAATGGTTCTTTTACAAAGTAATACTTCGCCAATTTAGTGTCAGACACAAAAAAGGCGCGATTAATAAATACAGGTTTTAAATCTTCGGGCACATCTGTATTATATCCCTCCCCATGGGCGGCAATTCTAAATACAGAACGCGCAATATGGGTTGGCTTTCCATTACTCGTAAAATATGCACGTAAAGCAACAGGGCCTCGTTTTACAAATCTATTTACAAAAGAACCGCATGCATGCTCATTGTCTAATACGTATACCCCATTCTCCAGCAAATCTCCCAATTCATTTAACAACGAAACATGAATAAGCGTACCATCTGGTATGGTACCCGATACATCGCTAATAGCAAAATGAATAGAATCACCAAAATTGTAGACTTTTTTATTGGTTTGAATCTGTAAGACGCCCTCATTAATATCTTGTGCAGCTAATACACAAGAAAATACAAAGCCCAATAAAGTGCATAGTAAGGTTTTCATATATTAAGTATTGGTTACTTAAATATACCAACAAATACATTGCCAACCTGTAAAAAAATAAAAGCTCTCCGCCAAGGCGGAGAGCTTTTAGGCCTATATTAAAATTATTTATTTAGTTGCAAACAAATGCACAGCAATTTGTACATCTTTAGCAACATTACCGGCTCCATAGTTGATACCGAATAAAGTTCTATCTAAACTAAAGAAAGCTTCTCCAAAAAAGCCTTTATCATCGGCAGCACGCACGGCAGCATTAAAGTTTACCGGTACACTAGCCCCCTTTAAATTCAATACACCTGCAATAGTAGCGTTATTATCACTTGTGTAATTAACACTTGAAATTTTGAAAGTTGCTTCGCCAAACTTCGCTACATCAAAGAAATCTGCAGATTTTAAATGTCCAGTTAAACGCTCTGATGAAGCATCTGTAACTTTAACATTGGCTAAATCAATTACAAACTCACCGCCTTTCAATTTTCCGCCATCTACTTGTAAAGAACCACCCTTTACCGTAAAATAACCTGTATGGTAGTCGTTCTTTTTAGAACCTACCCAATCTACCCGGCTTTTCTCAGCGTTTACATTATAGGTAACTACATCTTTTGTACTATTTACAGTTGTAAATGAGTATAAACCAGCTACTAGGGCTGCACCAGCCAGGGTGAATAGCATTTTTTTCATGTGTTTAATTTTAGAGGATAAAAATAGGACAATTAATGTTACAACAATAATAATTAAGGACTAATTCTAATGTAGGTTTAACATATCTTCGCAAAAATTGTTCCATATGAATTTACATGAGTATCAAGCTAAAGAATTACTCAAAAAATACAATGTTCCAACGCAGGAAGGTATTGCAGTAGATACGGTAATGGCGGCTGAAGAAGCCTACCGTCAAATTAAAACTCAAACGGGCAATAATTTTGCCGTTGTAAAAGCACAAATTCATGCCGGTGGCCGAGGAAAGGGAAAAATTGAAGGTACAGAACAAAGGGGCGTTGCTGTAGCTAAAAGTGCAGAGAATATTGCTACCATTGCTAAGCATATTTTAGGTGGTACATTGGTTACTATTCAAACGGGGCCTGCTGGCAAAAAAGTGAATAAGATTTTAGTTGCACAGGATGTGTACTATAGTGGACCCAACCCAACAAAAGAATTTTATCTCTCTATTTTATTAGATCGTGCGAAAGGCATGAATGTTGTTATGTATAGTACAGAGGGCGGAATGGATATTGAAGAAGTAGCGCATAATACCCCCGACAAAATTTTTAAAGAATGGGTGCACCCAGGTGGGGGCTTACAAGGTTTTCAGGCACGCAAAATTGCTTTTAATCTTGGCTTAAGTGGTGAAGCATTTAAAAACTGCGTAAAGTTTGTTACGAATTTATATAATGCATATGTAGGTTTGGATTGTGCCATGTTGGAAATAAATCCGCTTTTCAAAACCAGTGATGAGCAAATCATTGCAGTTGATTGTAAGATGAATATTGATGATAATGCATTGATGCGCAAACCCGATGTAGCTGCCCTACGCGATGTTACAGAAGAAGATCCTACAGAAGTAGAAGCCGGACAATACAACCTCAACTTTGTTAAACTCGATGGTAATGTGGGCTGTATGGTAAACGGTGCTGGCTTAGCTATGGCAACCATGGATATGATTAAATTAAGTGGTGGTGAGCCTGCCAACTTCTTGGATGTTGGTGGTACGGCCAATGCACAAACGGTAGAAGCTGGCTTCCGCATTATTATGAAAGATCCAAATGTAAAAGCTATCCTAATCAATATTTTCGGAGGTATCGTTCGTTGCGACCGTGTTGCTGCAGGTGTTATTGAAGCATATAACAAATTGGGAAATATCAATATCCCCATCATTGTTCGCTTACAAGGAACCAATGCCGTAGAAGCTAAAAAATTGATCGATGAAAGCGGATTGAAAGTACAATCTGCTATTCAGTTGAGTGAGGCAGCGGATTTAGTTAAAGCAGC
>JBDKJW010000011.1:0-25778 GCA_039796395.1 Bacteroidota bacterium | reverse complement strand
TATACCACTTGGCGGTAATCGTAATGGCGCAATACTTACCTATAGAAATTTAATGATTACGATGTTATTAGGTGGGTTATGGCATGGCGCTAACTGGACTTTTGTTGTGTGGGGTGGATTACATGGATTTTATTTGTGGGTTGAAAAATGGATTGATGATAAAACGGGAAAAGTAAAAGCGTTGGCAGCCGAATCATCAAGTACAGCAGCTGGTTTTTTGTATGCATTCTTTACTTTCTTTTTGGTGAATATTACATGGGTTTTTTTTAGAGCAGATACTTTTACAAAAGCAGGAAATTTACTTAAATCTATGTTTGGATTACAAACTGGAGATGCGGTATTAACGACTTTGGTCTTAATAAAAGTAGCTGCAATAATATTGTTAATGGTTATTGCACATTGGTATATGCGAAGTACTAAAGTGCTTACACTTGCTTATAAAATGCCAGCTTGGTTGCTAGGGATTGTTTGGGCATTGATGTTAATAGTACTTGTTTGGAGCCAAGAGAGTAGCAGCTCGTTTATATATTTTCAGTTTTAATTTTTCTTAAAGAATACCTTTCTTGCCCTGGAAATGGATATATAATAACCAGTAATTTTTTTCTTTTTTCGAGAGAAATTAATCGTTAAGCCCGGGTAGGTAAATTCGTCTTTGATGGTAGCTGTAATGGTTTTGATATTATCAGGCTTGGTAGTTAGCAATAAACTACCATTTTTATAACTGATTGTAGTAGATGAATTTGTTTCTGCAGATGTGTACATGCCAACATATTCACCAAGGGTTGTAGAGTCTGGTGTATAGGATGCTTTGTTGTTTGTGTTAGTGCTTGCTATGTTATTTTTAGCAGGTGGCTTCCCGATAAATACTTCACTTAACTGCCTGGGTATATCGCTAAAACTTCCATCTGCATTATTACTCAACCATGCAATGCTTAATTGCAGCGTAGGGTAGTAGTCGAGATTAGCCCGATAACCTGCTGTAGCACCACTATGCGTTATACGTGAGAAACCATTTACAGAATCGATGAACAAACCTACTGCATAGTTATTATAGCCGCCGTTATTAAGGGGTAATAATGTAATTTGTTTTTGAAGTAAGGGTGCAGTGCCAAGTTTGTTATTTAAATAAAAATCATTCCATTTTAATAAATCTTCTGTGGTTGTGATAAGGCCGCCATTACCATACGCATTTTCATTGGGCATATTGGTGGCATATACAGCCCCATACTTACTATATGCCGTTGCTCTTCCTATTACTATGCGGGTATAATCATCTCTCCATTCGGTATTTGCCATGCCTGCAGGAATAAATATATATTTTTTAGTGAACGCTGCTAATTCTAATCCGGTTATGCGTTTTACAATTAATGCTTGTAAGTTAAAATTTGAATTACTATAGATATATTCATCCCCTGGTATGTTATTTAATGTTTTTTGTGCTGCAATAATGGCCAATGCATCTTCATTTGTATATGCTTTTGAGCCTCTTGGCCAACCAGCTATTTCTGCAATTGCGCCCCAATCTTTTAATCCACTTGTGTGATGTAGTAAATGGTTGATGGTAATAGTATACCCATAATCTGGAATCTCTGGAAAAAATTTTCGAATATCATCTTGGAGAGATAATTTACCCTCTTGTTCCAATAAAAGGATAGCAGCGGAAGTAAACTGTTTTGATACTGAGCCTGCTTCTAACTTTGATTGTAGCGTAAGTTGCACCTTGTATTCAAGATTGGCTAATCCTCTGGCCGACTCATAAATTGTTTTGCCGTTGCGTGCAATACTCACCTGTGCACCGGGTATATTATCAGTATAGCGATTCATTACTTTATTCAATAATTCAAGCGTATCGCTGCTTAATTGTGCCTGTAGGGATAGTAATAAAAAACTAAAGCAAATGCTCCAACTAATTTTCTTTAAAAACATGTTATGCTAGGTGTTTATTAAAAAAACTGATTGTTCTTTGCCAAGCCAAGGTAGCCGCAGCCTGGTTATAGCGAGTGGGTGCTGTATCATTATGAAAGGCATGATTAACGCCTTCATACACATATAACTCGTAAGGGATATTATTTTGTTTTAATGCAGCTTCATAGGCAGGTATGCCCGCATTTACCCGCTCATCTAAACCGCCATAGTGTAACTGCACCGCGGCTTTTATTTGGGCTACTTGTGTGGCTTCTGGCTGCCGGCCATAAAAAGCAACGGCTGCTTTAAGCGAAGGAATATTTACGGCTAAATTATTAGCCATAGCACCACCCCAACAAAAACCTACGCAACCCGTTTTACCATTTGCATCTTTTCTATTGCCAGCATAGTCTACAGCTTTTATAAAATTTTGTAAACTCTCTTCCGCTTTCAAGGTTTGAAATTTAGCACGCAACTCATCATCACTTTTTGGAAGTTCGCCTAATGGTGAAAGTATATTGGGGGCGATAGCTAAAAAGCCGGCCTGTGCGGCTCTTCGCGCTACATCTTCTATATGTGCATTGAGCCCCCTATTTTCATGAATAATAATTACGGCTGCGTATTTTTTATTGGGCTTTGGCCTCGCTACATATGCACTCATGGTTCCATTTACACCAGGGTAAGTAATTGTTTCCGTAAATAAATCAGTATCTGCAGTAATAGCAGCATTCGCACCATTTACTTCTATTAGCGGTAATATACTCATGGCAGCAGTGAAGCTACCGGTTAGTATAGTTAATCGTTTTATGAATTCAGATCTTGAGAGTGGTTTGTGGGTGTATTCATCATACAAATCAATAATAGCTTGTTCCATAAAATAATATTTATCAAGTAATTCGGTTATTTAGTTGCTCATCAATTTTCTTAAATAAATGATAGGGTTTGTATGCACGCCAATCGGGGAGTTCCATTAATTCAATATAATAGTTTAACTTTTTCTTTCTAAAATCTTGTTGTGTGGCTTCTGGCATATTCAAGGCCACAACCCAACCATTTTCTTCGCTTAGTTCATCATACCATTCTTGATAATATTCTTTATCACTGCTATGAAAGTTAAGTACATTTTCGGTAATCAAAATGTATTTGGTAATACTTTGTTTAAAAAGCAGGTCGAATACCTCCCTTTTTAACTCCATAATATCATTTTCGATAGCATCATTCCATTCACCAATCATTTCAATAATTGCAAAATTCAGCTCATAATCTACATAAATGATTTTGAGATAAAGTGTTCTACTGCCAAAATCGTCCCATTGCGGATGTATATAATAATTATAAACAGTTTGGGAATATTCAAATTCGCTGTAGGTACGGCCATAAAAGGGAGAAAGCGGATCTTCTTCTGCTATATAAATATGTCGCCAATTATAAAAGGGCTCGAGGGTGTGCAAGTGTAGTAATTAAGTTACTAAGTTACTAAGATAATAGCGTAGGTTATTACGATAACATTACTACTTATTTACTTAGGTTACTTATTCTACTTATATACTGTCAACAGCCTTCTTCACAGAACCATGTTTGAGTAGTAAGTCTTTTGCTTTTTCGTAGTCGCTGATAGCTAGTTTATCCATTACCATTTTAACACCTCTATCTACTAGCTTCACATTGCTTAGTTGCATGTTTACCATTTTATTATCTTCAACACGGCCGAGTTGAATCATAATTGATGTAGAGATCATATTTAAAACCAACTTCTGCGCGGTGCCACTTTTCATACGGGTGCTACCAGTTATAAACTCGGGGCCAACCACTACTTCCACCGGAAAATCGGCCGCAGCAGATACCGGTGAATCGGGGTTACAGCTAATACTACCAGTAATGATACCTCGCTTTCTACACTCCTCTAAAGCACCAATTACATAAGGGGTGGTACCACTTGCTGCTAAACCTACCACCACATCTTTATCGCTAATAAAATGTTTTTCTAAATCGGCCCAACCTTCTTCAACACTATCTTCTGCAAATTCAACGGCTTGGGTAATGGCCTTATCGCCTCCAGCTATTAAGCCAATTACTAAGCCGTAGGGTACGCCAAATGTGGGCGGACATTCACTGGCATCAACAATACCCAATCTGCCGCTTGTACCTGCGCCTATATAAAATAATCTGCCGCCAGCTAACATTTTATCACTGATTGCAGACACTAATTTATCTATTTGCGGTATCGCTTTTTCCACTGCATCTGGAACAGTTTTATCTTCTTTGTTGATATTGATTAATAAATCATGGATCGACATTTGCTCGAGATGACGGTATAAAGAGGGTTGTTCAGTTATTTTGATAAATGCTTGCATAGATTTTTTATTGATGGTAAGCAAGAAGGCCAGGCATGGGCGTTTTTAATACTTTTCCCAATTCTAATTCATAGCCATCACATAGTTCTTTGAGTACATCCTTGAATGCATAGGCAATGCTGCCAATAAAATGAATGGGGCTCGTCCAGCTTTCTTTATACTTATATAAATGCGTGAAGAAAAAATCATTCAATCCATCTTCAATGATATTTTCAATCATAAAATGACCGCGATTTTCCGACAGGAAAATCGCAAATGATGCCATATATCTGTTGGGTAATTGTTTTTTATAAATATTGTCGAGAATACTGGCTTGTGTTTCAGCAAAGCGCTTCTCAAAACGTAACATTAAATCTTCATCAAAAGTTTTATAGAGATAATACTGAATTACTTTCTTCCCTAAATAAGCGCCGCTCCCTTCATCGCCTAATACATAGCCTAAACCCGGACTATTCTTCTTTATTTTCTTTCCATCATAGTAGCAAGAGTTAGAGCCTGTGCCTAAAATACAGGCAATACCTTTTGAAGAACCACATAATGCACGAGCTGCACCCATTAAATCATGATTCACCTCAATTTTAGTTTTTGGAAAAAGATTTTTAAAAACTTTTTTTACCATTATCAAGTTCGCCGGATTACTTAATCCGGTACCATAAAAAAACAATGACTTGGGAACTGTATCTTTGAGCTTGGGAAGAAGCGTTTTGCGTAATATTTGCTCCATTTCATCCTTACTAACAAAATAGGGACTAATGGCTTGTGTATACACAGTTTTTTTCTTGCCTTTCTCGTAAAGACACCATTCGCATTTGGTAGAACCACTATCGGCAATTAGGATGGCAGGCATAAGAAGTAATCATGTTTGTATAAACTGCAACTTACGCATAAAGCTGCAAAATTTCCTCCTTTTTAATGCAGATATTTGCATTTTTAGATATTTTATGGATATGAATTCGAAAAAATTACAGGTTTGGTTACCCCTAAGTTTTGCGGTAATTATGATTATTGGAATGGTAATAGGCTTTAAGTTGAAAGAAAAAACAATGTCGGCCTCCTTTTTCTCTTTTTCAAATAAATCGGCCATTCAGGAGTTGACAGACTTAATAAAGAATAGATATGTAGATCGAGTGGCAATTGATAGCATCAATGGCGTGGTGGCCAATGATTTATTGCAAAAATTGGATCCTCATTCGGTATATATTCCAAGAGAAGAACTGATGGCAGTAAATGAAGAGATGGCTGGAAATTTTCAAGGTATTGGCATTGAATTTCGTATTATAGAAGATACGGTGAATGTAATGAATGTATTGAGCGGTGGGCCCGCAGATAAGGTAGGAATGCTTACCGGAGATAAAATATTGTTTGTAAATGATAGCACTAAAATAGCTGGTGTTAAAATTGATGGATTGGGTGTTAGAAAACTTTTTAGGGGAGAATCTGGCACACCTGTAAAAATAAAATTTAAAAGGGGCGGCACAATTCAATCCGTTGTTATTACCCGTGGCGTTATACCCGTTTCGAGTATTGATGCAGCCTATATGCTACATGATTCTATTGGCTATATCCGGATCAACAAATTTGCAGAACGTACTTACGAAGAGTTTATGCAAGCGTTAGAAAAGCTGCAGGCTCAAAAAATGAAAAGTCTAGTACTTGATTTACGGGGTAATGGAGGCGGGTTAATGAAAGAAGCTGTTGATATTGCAGATGAGTTTTTATCAGAAGATAAATTGATCGTTTACACGGCAGGTGAACATTCACCCCGCTCATCATACAATGCAAAGCGCCCCGGATTATTTGAAACAGGAAAATTAGCTGTATTGATAGATGAAAGTGCGGCCTCTGCCAGTGAAGTGTTAGCCGGTGCTTTACAAGATTGGGATAGAGCAACTATAATTGGTAGAAGATCTTTTGGAAAAGGCCTGGTGCAACAGCAATTTCAAATGAGTAATGGAGCTGCTGTTCGGTTAACTGTAGCAAGATACTATACACCACTGGGAAGAAATATACAAAAACCCTATAATAAAGGATATGCGGCTTACCAATCTGAAATAGACCAGCGCTTTCATGTTGATTCTGTTAAAAAAACGGATACTACGCAACTAAAAATTTTCTTAACTCCTAAGGGTAAAAAGGTATATGGGGGAGGAGGTATAACACCAGATAGCACCATTGGTATCGATAGCCTTCTTTTTAGTAAACAGCTGTTGAGTTTGTTTGCCGCAGGAGTTATCAATAATGCTGCTTATGAATATTATGTTGGTAGGAAATCATATTTCGATGGGTTTCCCAATCCAGCGTCGTTACAAAAAATCTATAGTATTGGTGACAAGGAGTGGACAATTATTGAGTTACAGGCCAAAAAGCAAAATATTCCTTGGAATTCTTTAACTAGTGAAGAAAAATTATTTGTAAGTAATCGATTTAAGGCGTTGATTTTCAGGCAAAAATGGCGCACAGATGGTTACTTTAAAGTATTGAATGAAACCGATAAAGCTGTTCAAATAGCTTTGATAACCTTAAAATAGTACCAACTTGTTTGTATATATACAATATTTTAGCTAACTTGCCGTTACGGCAGCGCTGAAAAACCTAGTTTTACACAGCCGTACAACCATAACACCCCGATCATGGATCTTAAGATCTATATACTAAGAGGCAGAAAACTCATTAGAGGGCCTTATACTTTAGATATGCTAAAGCATAAGACGCTATCTTATAATGATTTGGTATGGCACCAAGGATTGCCTGATTGGACGAGGGTAGAGCAAGTGGAGCAAGTGAAACACTTAGCTACTACCGAAACACCACGCCAGCATCAATCGGTATATAAAAAAATGAGAAGTATTTTAGGTTAGTAATAAAATTAAACCCCGAGCATTTTACTCGGGGCTTTTTTTATTTTTTCAGTAATCCTTCTTTAGTAAGCTGTTTCACTAAAGAAGAAGTATATGTTCCACTAAATTTTTTTAATGATGTTGGATCGAAGACTTTTGATTGTACCGACCACATAACTTCTTGAGAAGCTACATCATACAAATTACTTTGCACAAAATAAGTTTTACTCTTGTTATAGTAACCAGGGGTAGAAACGATGGGCTGCCAATGGTTATAATAGCCGAAAAAATTACCATGCCATGAATAAAATGGCGCAATCGTATAGGCAGCTGTACCAGGTGTATAGCGTACATCTTCTTCCTTTTTTAATAAGGTGGCGATAAAAACAGCATCACAATTATTTGCTTTTACTTGTGCGAGAATTTCTTCTTTAGATGGCAGTTTAGTTTCACTAAATTTAACTGGCATAACATCCATACTTTTGATATTTGCATAACCTTTTGCAGTTGCCGCTTCTGATATATCAGATTCTATTATTGACCTTGCTTCTAAATCGGCCGTCATTATAACAATGAATATTTTTGAATATGATTTACCAGCTAATTTTTCTGTATTTTTCCACACACCGGTAGACTCTTTTGAGGAAGAGCAGGAAGTAATCAGCATACCCAAAACCGTTACTAAGGTCAACATTTTTTTCATATCAATGTATTTTTTTTAGAATTTCAAAGTTATTAAATAATCTTTTAAGCCCCTGATTATTGCTTTGCAAGTTTGAAACTAATTCCCGCACCTAACCCAAACTGAAGAATAGAAGATTGTGTTGCGATACCAGCACCAGTTCCGCCCGGTCCAAAGAAAAATACACCGCCAACTGATTGTACTGCCTGTAATAATTGAGCTTGTAATTTTATGGCAACCTTATCTGTAGCCCAATAATTAACACCACCCCTAAAGCCAAGTGCTAATTTAGTTTCATTCGGTCTATTTCCTGTATCTGGGTTATATAGTTTTAAGGCAGCAATACCAATTAGGCCAGAACCGTAGAGCTCTGCCTTAGAGCCAGGCTTAAGGAAATATCTATTAACACTAATAAGATAGTGATTAACAGCTAAATCGAAATTGGTGAATTTTATACCCGAATTAAAATAGGTTATAGGTGCGTGTGTATCTTGGCGTAAGTACATGAATTCAATACCTAAATTTTTTCTCGGGGATATCTCAAATCCAGCTCCCCATTGAAGTCCGCCTTTTACTGTTCCATAATAGTAACTAGAAGTGCTAAAGTAGGAATCTACCTGGTCATTAAAAACACCCGAACCATACAAATTTATTCTCGTGTTTTGAGCAATAGTTTGTTGTACACACAAACCTAATAGCATCACTGTTAAACATTTTTTTATCATACTTTTTCTAAAATTTAATACCAATATTAATCATATATCTGTATCCAATGGAAGTAATATTCATCGACCCATTTTTTTTGAACTCAGAGCCTTCCCCAATAGCAAGGTTATAGCCAGGTATTTTTTCTTTCAAAAAATCATTTAATTGTTGATAAAATAATTCCTGATCTTGGGCACTTAGGTTAGAATTAATATTTGCCTTAGCCTCATATACGCTAAGCCCTGGTCCTAAGAGTATTAAATCTAGTGCGATTCTTTTCCAAAAAATAAATTGATACCCTAATTGTGCACCAACCGTATTGATTTTCAAAGAGGTAGTTGTATTTACAACGCCATTGAATGAACTGGTATTGAGTACCCAATCATTCGACCTAGAAAAAGAATTGTAAGAATAATAAGGACCAATATACACCCCTCTAGGGGCGTTGTGTTTATTTTCTTTGGCTAAATAAAAACGATAATCGGTACCGAAGTGAAACCCTTTATCATTTCGATTTCTTTGAACGGTTAATGAACTGGTTCCTGCTCCTGAAAAAGAAGGTAAGGCCATACGACCAATATTTATAGAAAAAGACTGGTGTTTTTTCACTACTCTCTCATATCCCAAAACAAATGCCTTCTCTCCAAATATTAATGGATTAGTTAGGTTAAATGAAACAACATTTTTACCTTCCTTTTTCTCCTTCTCTTGTGCAAATCCTACGGAAACGCAGCAACTAAAAGCTAGTATAAAAAATGATTTTCTTCTCATAGTATTATTTGGTTTTTGATGGTTGATTAATGGTGGTATCTTTTACACATCTAAATCCGGTATGGCTCATCCCCGAATCATATGCAGTTCCTTGTCGGCCACTTGGTTTATAATTACTGCAATATTCATCACTACACAAATAGGAGCCACCCTTTGCAACATGCTTAATAGCATATGGATCAGTAGGGTCGGCTGTTTTATTCGGCCCTTTTGGATTTTTTTCAATTCCGGTATGGCAAGAAACATAAAAATTCTCCACTACATAGAAATCACTACAGAGCTCCCATACATTTCCTATCATATCGTAAAGCCCATATATATTGGGTGAAAATGATTTTACAGGCGCCAAACCAATGAATCCATCTTCACCCGTGTTATGATGTGGAAAATTACCTTGAAAATAATTAGCCATGTATTTACCATTAGGCTTTAACTGCGCCCCCCAGCTATATTCTGTTTTTTCTATTCCATTTCTGGCTGCAAATTCCCATTCTGCTTCTGTAGGAAGTCGCTTCCCAGCCCATTTTGCATAAGCTGCTGCATCTTCATAAGCAATATGTACCACCGGAAAATTTTCTTTGCCTACAATAGAACTACCCAAACCATCCGGATGTTTCCAATTTGCTCCCTTTACCCATAACCACCAATTACCATGATTAGTTAAAGGAACAGAAGTGGCTGGTGGCGAAAACACCAATGATCCTGGTTGAAGATCTTCATCAGCTGGTTTGGGGGTTCCGGGTGCTAACATTTTTCTCATCTCGTTCCAATTTACGGCTTTTTCTGCAAGTGTTATATACCCCGTACTATTTACGAATGTGCTAAACTGAGCGTTTGTAACTTCAGTTGCATCCATTAAAAAAGGGTTCACTACCACTTTATGAAATGGTTGGGCATCATGGGTATTACTCTGCATGGCTGCCCCCATAAAAAAAATTCCGCCTGGTACAAAAACCATTTCTGGTTGTATCAGATTTTTAGGAGCGCTACTATCAACATGATCTTGCTGTTTTTTATCTTGTGTATGACAACAAATACATGAAAAGAAAAGAATACTACCGATGAAGTAAGTTTGAAAGTTTGTGTAATTGAAAAAATTATTGGAAAAAATGTTCATGATTTTTTTTGAAGTTACAAAAAAATCATGGGAATGCTAGGTTTAAACGATTCGTATAGCGGTATTTTGCTCAAAGAGCTTTGCGGCCACTTGAATAAAAAAGCAGACATTGAAGTCTGCTTTTGTGATCCCGCTGGGGCTCGAACCCAGGACCCTCCCGATTAAAATCGGGATGCTCTACCCTTGGGTTGCAATTAGTTGTTCAATATATTTTCTTGATTTCATACTTTTTATTTGTCGTTCCCTTTTTTTTGCAGTTGGTAAGTCTGGGAATTGCGCTGAATACTTGAGTATCCATGGCATGCCGGTTGCCGTGTAAGTTGAATGCCCAATATTATGTTCATAAAATCTCCTCTCTAAATTGATGCATGCACCAACATAAAATTTGTTTAATTTTTCAGAGTAAAGGATGTATAAATAAGCCATAAATAAAAAAGCAGACATTGAAGTCTGCTTTTGTGATCCCGCTGGGACTCGAACCCAGGACCCATACATTAAAAGTGTATTGCTCTACCAACTGAGCTACGGAATCTAAATCCTATTATTAATACAGGATTTCGTTTCGGGTTGCAAAAATAAGGCAAATGAAGCTGCCACCAAAATTTTATTCAATTTTTTTCTAGAACTTATCCACCCCAATAAAGCTACCGATCGCCTACTTTTGTGCGCAATAAGAAACAAAAAAAACCATGAACAGTTTTCAAAATAAAATAGTTGTTGTAACAGGCGGTTCAGATGGCATTGGGAAGGCCCTAGTAGATGCATTCTTACAGCAAGGTGCTAAAGTGGCCACTTGTGGTCGTAATTATGATAAACTCTATCAGTTACAAGCGTTATATCCCGGTAAACCTTTGCTGATTCATACTGCCGATGTAAGCAAGCAACAAGATTGCGAATTGTTTATAAGTACGGTAATCAAAGCTTTTGGAACAATTGATATCTTAATTAATAATGCAGGTATCTCCATGCGATCGGTTGTTGAAGAGGTTGATTTAGATACTATTCGAAAAGTAATGGATATTAATTTTTGGGGCACAGTATATTGTACTAAACTAGCACTTCCACATGTGCTAAAAAATAGTGGCACTATTGTAGGTGTTTCATCTATTGCAGGGTATAGAGGGTTACCAGGAAGAAGTGGTTATTCAGCATCTAAATTTGCAGTGAATGGTTGGCTCGAGGCATTACGTACGGAGCTATTAGAAAGTGGTACAAATGTAATGTGGGTTTGTCCGGGCTTTACCACATCCAATATTCGCAATGTAGCATTGAATAAAAAAGGAGAGTCGCAAGGTGAATCGCCGATGGATGAGGGTAAAATGATGAGCGCAGAGGAATGTGCTACTCATATTTTGCAGGCCATTGAAAAAAGAAAACGTACACTAGTACTCACCTTCACTGGTAAACGTACTGTTTTTTTGAATCGTTTTTTCCCAGCTCTGGCAGATAAATTGGTTCGCAATTTTTTCTTTAAAAATGGGGAGTTGGTGAAATAAGCTAGTAGCGTTTTTCGTTTACCATTTGCATGCCCATCCTTACGTTGACAACTGATATTGGCCAACGCGATTATATCGTTGGCGCGATCAAAGGTCAGTTCGTGAAACTAATGCCTAACCTCAATACGGTTGACATTACCCATTATCTCTCCCAAACAAATTTACCGGTTGCAGCATATACCTGCTATAATGCATTTAAGTACTATCCCGAGAAAACTTATCACCTAGTACTGATCAATGTGTTTGAATCTTCACTTGATTATTTTTTAATTGCCAATATTGATGGCCAATATATTATTTGCGCAGATAATGGACTCATTACAATGATGCTTGGCGAAAGACCAGCAGAAGTGGTAAGAATACCCGTATCTCGGAATAGTACCTTACTTACCATGACCCAAGATATAGCGGCCTCTATCTTCAAACTAGAAGAGTATGGGAAGATTTCTGCTGTTGGTGCTATGGCGCCACAAATAGTAGAAAAATATCCATTACGCCCAACCGCTGGGCCCGATTGGATAGAAGGACAAATTTTATTTATCGATAATTTTGAGAATGTAGTTATTAATATTACCCGTAAAGATTTTGAAGAGCATAGGAAGGGGAGAAGCTTTCGTATCATGTTCCAACGCAATGAATCAATAGAAAAGCTAAGTAATAACTACGCGAGTGTGCCCGAACACGAGAAAATTGCCTGGTTTAACTCAGCTGGGTATCTTGAAATTTCCCTTAGAAATGGAAATATGGCCGGACTTTTTGGATTACAAGGCTATAATGAACAAATGCAGCAGTCGGGAATAGCTGCAGGTAATAAGTGGTTTTACCAAACCATACGGATTTTTTTTGAATAGCGGCTAATAGCCAGTATTTTTGCATCCGCATTTAGATTATTCATCTTTCAATTAATTCCTTTTATCATGGCATATGACGTGATTGTTTTAGGTAGTGGCCCAGGGGGTTATCCCGCTGCTATACGCGCTTCTCAATTAGGGTTTAAAGTGGCAATTATAGAAAAAGAAAGCTTGGGTGGTGTTTGTTTAAACTGGGGTTGTATACCTACCAAAGCATTGCTGAAAAGCGCACAGGTATATGAGTATATGAAACATAGTGCTAGCTATGGAATCAATGCTACAGGGGTACATCACGATTTTGGAGCTGTTATAAAACGGAGTCGAGGTGTTGCAGATAAAATGAGTAAGGGTGTTCAATTCTTAATGAAGAAGAACAAAATTGATGTAATTATGGGCTATGGTAAAGTAAAAGCCAAAGGCCAAATAGAAGTAACTGCAGCCGACGGCACAAAGCAAGTAGTGGAAGCAAAATATATTGTAATTGCTACGGGTGGTCGCTCTCGTGAATTACCGAATTTAAAGCAAGACGGACAAAAAGTAATTGGCTATCGCGAAGCGATGGTATTACCGAATCAGCCTAAAAGCATGATCATTGTTGGTAGTGGTGCTATTGGTGTTGAGTTTGCTTATGTATACAATAGTATGGGTACTAAAGTTACCATTGTAGAATTTTTACCAAGAATTGTTCCGGTAGAAGATGAAGATATTTCTAAAGAATTAGAAAAACAGTATAAGAAGCAAGGCATTGATATCATGACCAACGCCTCAGTGGAATCGGTTGATACAAGTGGTGCTGGTGTTCGTGCATTAGTAAAAAAACAAGATGGATCAACTGTTACCTTAGAAGCAGATATCGTATTAAGCGCCGTAGGTGTAGTATCCAATATCGAAAATATTGGCTTGGAAGAAAATGGTATCAAAACAGAGAAGGGGAAGATTATTGTAGATAAATACCAGCAAACATCTGTAGCAGGTATCTATGCTATTGGGGATTGTTCTCCAGGACAAGCACTTGCACATGTTGCGGCGAAGGAAGGTATTAATGCAGCAGAACATATGGCTTATAATGAAAAGAAAAGCCATCATTTGCCCGACGTTATGGATTACAACAATATTCCTGGATGTACTTATTGTACGCCAGAAATTGCAAGTGTTGGTTATACCGAAAAAGCGGCAAAAGAAGCGGGCTATGAAATTAAAGTGGGAAAATTTCCTTTTATGGCTAGCGGTAAAGCAAGTGCTGCCGGCGCAACTGATGGTTTTGTAAAAGTTATTTATGATGCAAAATATGGCGAATTCCTAGGCTGTCATATGATCGGTACAAACGTAACGGAAATGATTGCTGAAGCAGTAGTGGCTCGTAAATTAGAAACAACCGCTCATGAAATATTAAACGCCGTTCACCCCCACCCAACTATGAGTGAAGGACTGAAAGAAGCAACAGCCGCCGCATACGGAGAAGCAATCGATATTTAATTAATAGGTATTTTTTTTCAACCCTGTCAGGATTTTCAAAACCCGACAGGGTTTTTTATTTTCAGTAAACCTTCAAACTAAACACTTATAGAACATATTTACTTATTTACCTAGTTACATATTTACCTAGTTACTTATTTACTTATAAACCCTATACCCTACAAGCTGGTTTGTATTTTTCAATTATGTATGGAATTAATGTGTATACCCCCACATATTATGTTTATCTTTATATTGTAACCGTACAACACCCTATGGATCAAGTGAAGATTGATCAGCTGCTACCTATGCAGCTATTGAACTCATTAGTGTTCTCCGTGGTCGTAACCGACCTCGAGGGTAAATTTTTGTATGTAAACCCCTTATTCAAATACAAGTTTTCGCATCTAGGTTCAGAATTAACCAATAAACATTTTGCCGAAACTGTTTTTGCAGAAGATATTAAACTTTGCAATGAAGCTGCACGAGAATGTGTTAGATTTCCTGAAAAACATATTACCGTTACCGTAAGAAAAGCGGTTGATGGGGATGACTATTTTTGGACCCAGTGGGAGGTATCTGCTTATCAAAATCAACAAGGAAAAGTAGTTGGTTTAGTTTCCATTGGTCATGATGTTACTAGTACCGAAACGATTCATACACGCACTGTTGCTCTATCAAAAGATATTAAAACAATTCATAACGAAAAGTTCCGATCGCTGGTTAATCATATACCTGGCGTTATTTATAGATGTTTGGGAGATGATGTTTTAACAGTAGAGTTCATTTCTGATGAGGTTGAACGATTAACCGGTTATCCCTTATCGCGATTTGTAGAGGATAAAACCAATGGGTATAGTGCACTCATTCATGAGGCCGATTTAGAAATGGTTCAAACTACTAAGCGAAGTGCGGTAACCAATAAACACCATTTTGAGATGGAGTATCGGATCATGAATATACACAACGAAGCTCGTTGGGTGTTTGAGCGCGGACAAGCAGTATATGATGAAACAGATCAACAAGTATATGTAGATGGATGCATTTTTGATATTACCGATCGTAAGAAAGTAGAGGCAGCATTAGAAAAAAGTGAAGATGAAGTAAAACGATTAGCACTAGTAGCTCATAATACTACGAACTCTGTTTTAATTGCTGATAAGGATCAACAAATTATTTGGGTGAACGAAGGATTTACAAGAATAACGGGGTATACTATTGATGATGTGAAAGGTAAACGCATTGGGTTTTCATTAGAAGGGGATAAGGCCGATAATCGGGCGCGTATACGTTTAAAGCATGCGCTCGATAATAAGTTGGCGTTTAAAGAAGAATTTTATTCAGAAACAAAGAGTGGAGCATATATATGGGTAGAAGCAGATTGTCAGCCATTATTTGATGAAAATCACCAGCATATTGGTTATATGGCCATTGAAAATGATGTTACTCGAAGAATTGAGGCACAACTACAGCAGCAAGAACTACTACAAAGATTAACATTGGCTACAGATTCAGCTAAAATTGGTATTTGGGAGATTGATATTAAGGATGGGAATATTATTTGGGATGATAAAATGTTTGAGCTCTATGGTTATGAAAAGGATAGTCCATTTCCGCCTTATAAAATTTGGAAACAGGCAGTTCATCCCGAAGACTTAATCATGATGGAGAAAATTATCAACGAATTGATAGAGGGGAAAAGAGATATTGATTCAGCCATGTATAGAATTACATTACCCAATGGTAGGGTAAGGCATATTGAATCGCATGCCATTATAAAAAAATCTGCTAATGGTAAAGTACTTCGATTAATTGGAACGAATAGAAATGTTACAGAAGATATTGTTGTACAAGAACAATTAAAAACACAAAATAAAGTGCTCCGTGATATTGCATTTATTCAGTCGCATGAGGTACGTAGGCCACTAGCTAATATTTTAGGTGTAATTGAAGTGTTGAATAATAGTAATTCTGTGAATAATAAAGAAATATTTGACCATCTTATTGAAAGTGCGAATGAGCTTGATATGCAAATCAGGAGTATCGTTCGCAAAACCAATAATATTGATGGTATTATGGCTAGGTAATTATTTGCTAAACACCGATTTGAGCAATTCAGTTGTTCTCGCAGCAGGATTCTTTCTGATATTTTGTTCTTCTATGGCAATCTGCTGATATACACCTTGCATCGTATGCTCTGTTACATAACCTGGCAAATCGGGATTAATTTTTTTCAAACTAAAACGATTATAGGCTGTGATTAAGTTGCTCCATTGTTTAGTAGCATTTGTTTTTTCTAAAGCAGTTTCAATAACCGGACGAAAGGCATTTGTTAATGGTGCTGTTGTTTTTTCTTTTAAGTAAACGGTGGCTGCGGTATCGGTTCCCTTCAAAATATTTGCAGCATCTGTAAGTGTCATTTCTTTGATGGCATTTGTGAAAATAGGTGCAGCTGTTTTACATGCTTCTTCGGCAGCGCGGTTCATACTTACTATAGCTTCATCTACTTGCTTACCCATACCTATTTGCCTGAGTGTAGCTTCAATTTTTTGCGCTTCGGGAGGGATGATAATTTTACGTGTAGCATTCCCTAAAAAAGCATCAGGTTGTGAAAGTAGAGCCGCCCCTTTCTCCGCGCCAATCGTTAGGGCTTCTTTTAAACCTGCTGCGATTGTGTTATTACTATTTGCAGATTTACTGGCAGGTATATTTACGCCTGCTTTTTTTAAGAATCCGTTGAGATCTTGTGATTGCACTAAGTTAACTATAGCGAGTACAAGTAGTAGGGTGTTAAGTTTCTTCATAATATATGAACCATCAAAAATAAAACCAACTTAGCTGGAAATTTAGTGCGTAAGGAGGATTAACATTTTATAAGGATTTAAGCGCGGTGAAACGCCACAATAACCATCCTATGCCTAACACAAATAATCCTGCTAAAGAGGTAAAAGGTTGCATGTAAAAGCTGTAAGCAGTTATCCAAATATTGATCATTAAGAAAATAATTGCGGCCGCAATTATTATGGGGCTCTTTTTCTCATGTAAAATAAATATACCAGCAACAGCTAAAGAGGTACAGATAGATAATAAAAAACCAACAAGGCTAACTAATTCTTGAAACTTATTTAATAATATCAATACTAAAACAATAGAGCTTTGAAAATAAATTGCTTTAGCTGGAATATGCTGCTTATTTGTTTTTGTTAACCAACGAAATGCATACGATTGTTTGCCCATTACTGCTGTTACGCGTGGCCCAGCAAACGTCATGGCACTAGCGGTACTAACTAGTGTTAAACAAATACATATACTCATTATCCACCCAGCTTTTGTGCCGAATAAATAATTTGCTGTAATAAAACCAATTTCAACTTGATTGCGCAATTCAGCTGTTGGGGCGCTTAATAAGAATGCATGATTTAATAGCAAGTATAGCATAGTTACCAATGCAGTACCTGCAAATAATGCAATCGGTAAATTTTTTTGTGGATTTTTTATTTCACCTGCAATATATGTAGCCGCATTCCATCCGGTATATGCATAAATTACCCAATATAAACTAACTGGGAAATTACCTGATAGTAAAATTTCTTTCCAAGCTGCGTTAGAAAAAACGATGCTAATATGTTGTTTGGGTTGATGTATCCATGCAGTGGTAATGATAAAAACCATGATACATATATTCAGCACAGTACTTAATTGATGAAATCGGGTGCTAATATGTATTGTACTTGCATGGAGTATTGTTATGAGTAATAAAACTATAATAGCAATAAGCGTGGAGGGTAAAGGGATGAAGGTGATTCCGTATTTGCCGATTGCGGTACAAACTATGGCTACAGGTGCTGCAAATCCTGCTAGCGTTGATATCCAGCCTGCTAAAAAACCAGTTGCCGGATTATATAGTTTAGTGAGGAAATTAACTTCGCCACCATTTTCTGGAAATCGGGTTGCTAAAGTAGCATACACTAATGCGCCACAAATTGCAATGATACCACCTACCACCCATAATAGTAGTATAGAGAATGTGTGATTGAGGGCCCCTAATTGAAAGCCGATACTGGTGTAAACCCCGCTACCAACCATATTAGCAATTACCAAACAAATGGCGGTGAATAGGGAGAGTTGGCGTGCTGAGGAACTAGCCATGCTAATTTATTTCTACAACTGTTTTGCGGAGTTTTACTAATTGAATCAGCAACGGCTCTAATAAATGTAAAGGCAACATATTTGCACCATCACTTTTTGCAATAGCGGGGTTGGGGTGTGTTTCAATAAACAAACCATTCGCACCAGTGGCAATGGCTGCTTTTGCAATGGTACCAATCATTTGTGGATTGCCCCCTGTTATACCCGATGTTTGATTAGGTTGCTGTAAAGAGTGTGTACAATCCATTACAACAGGAACTTGTTGTTCTTGCATAATTGGAATATTTCGGTAATCAACTACCAAATCTTGATAACCAAAAGTAGTTCCACGCTCAGTGAGCATTATTTTATCATTGCCCGCTTTTTTTATTTTATCAACGGCAAATTTCATAGACCCCCCACTTAAAAACTGCCCCTTCTTTACATTCACTATCTGGTTTGTTGCAGCGGCGGCTTCGAGTAAGTCGGTTTGTCGGCATAAAAATGCCGGTATCTGTAAAATATCTATATATGGCGCAGCCATCGCTGCCTCTTCATGTGCATGAATATCAGAAGTAGTGGGTAACTGATAAGTTGTACCTACTTTTTTTATCAAAGATAATCCATTGTCGTCGCCAATGCCAGTGAAAGAATTGGCACTCGTTCTGTTGGCCTTTCTGTAACTCGCTTTGAATACATAGGGAATGCCCAAATTTTTACAGATTGCAGCCGTTTTATCAGCAATCTCCATTACTAATTCTTCGCTTTCTACCACGCATGGCCCAGCTATAAGGAAGAAATTATTGGGGTCGTAGGATTGTTTTGTAAATAAATTGGTTAGGTAGGAGGGGAGCATTTTAGTTATTGAGTTATTGAGTTATTGGGTGTAAAAATAGTTCTTTATAATAATAACCTACTAACCTAATAACTTAGTAACTAATATCTTTACATTCTAAATGATTGCTATGGCTGTTCAGAAAGATAAAATATTGGTTATTGGTGCATCCGGACAAATAGGCGTTGAACTAACCCTTGCGTTAAGGAAACAATTTGGTAATAGTAATGTGGTGGCTTCTGATTTGCGAGAAGAAAATCCTTTATTAAAAGGTACTGGGCCGTACGTAAGCCTAGATGTGATGAATAAGGAAATGCTACATGTGCAGGTAATTCGGCAAAATATTACACAGATTTACTTATTAGCAGCCATTCTTTCTGCTACTGGTGAAAAAAATCCCAACCTTGCTTGGCATTTGAATATGCAAGGGTTGCTGAATGTGCTCGATATAGCGAGAGAAGAAAAGTTGCATAAAGTATATTGGCCAAGTAGTATTGCGGTGTTTGGTCCAACTTCACCAAAAGTAAATTGTCCGCAAAAAACGGTAATTGAACCAACAACAGTATATGGTATCAGTAAATACGCAGGCGAATTTTGGTGCCATTATTACCACCAACGATATGGTGTAGATGTACGTAGTATTCGTTACCCGGGATTAATAAGTTATAAGTCGGCACCTGGTGGTGGAACTACAGATTACGCTGTTGAAATTTATTTAGAAGCATTAGAGACAAAAAAATACACTTGCTTCTTACAAGAAGATACCTATTTGCCCATGATGTATATGCCGGACGCTATTCGGGCTACAATGGAATTGATGGAGGCTCCCGCAGCTAGTATTGGCGTGAGAACATCTTATAATGTTGCAGGTATGAGCTTTTCCCCTAAAGAAATCACCGCTTCTATACAACGACATATTCCTGAATTCACCATTCAGTATAAACCAGATTATCGCCAACAAATTGCAGATAGTTGGCCGCAAAGCATTGATGATAGTGTTTCATACAAAGACTGGGGCTGGAAGCCCCAGTATGATCTGGATAAAATGACTGATGATATGTTTTTAAACTTAAAAGCGTAACCCAATTCCTAGGTTTACACCACGGATACCTGCCCAAGGGCCATCGGTTTTTATTTGAGCGCCATTGCTATTTACTGTATAGGTAAATGTAAATGGATCCGATTCAATTTTAGATAAGTTATCTCTCAAACTTTGTTGCTCTTGTGTTGTAAGTGGAGCCGCAAAATTCAAGTCGCCTTTACTATTGCCATAGTGGCCACCAATAATTTGAAAATCAATAACCAGTTTTTTGAGTAATTGAAATTGATAACCAATCATTAAACCGCCACTCGTTGATTTAATTTTACCTCCAAAATCTGCTTCTTTAGTTACCGAACCCACCACGGGAACTGTGCTGGTATACTTTACAGGAGCCGTAATATCAAACGTGGCGAAGCGGGCATATGGGGCCAAGTAAAAGCCGCGCATTTTTCGAGCGCTTAAATAAATTCTGAGCTCAGGTGTAATGGCTGAATTACCCATGGTAAATCTGCTAAAATTTATTTCATCACTGTTGATATACTCTTTCAATTTATCTTCATAAGGTACCGTACCATTTGGCATTACACGATAACTTAGTGATAGTGATACATTCTTAAATATATTACGTTCATACGTAAAATGATAATTACGTAAAGCCATAGAGCCCAAATTCCATTTGATAATATTGCTTCCTCCAATTAATTTTTGACTGTTTGCTAAAACAGGGAGTAAGAGTAGGATAAAAAATAATTTTCTCATATTGGTTTAATTTAATGCATAGATAAATCAGCGATGGTTCTATTTTCTAGTACAGCTAGTGTACTATCACGCACTTCTTTCATTACACGGTTTAAGCCGCATTTTTTTTCATTGCAGTCGGTGCATTTTTTATAAAAATTCAAACTTACACAAGGTAGTAAAGCTATGGGGCCTTCCATTAACCGGATAACTGTTGCTAGTTTTATAGTATCTGGTGCCTTACAAAAAAAATAACCGCCTCCCTTTCCCTTTTTACTATCCAAAATACCTGCTTTACGTAGTTCTAATAGAATAGATTCTAAGAATTTCAAAGGGATTTTTTTCTTCAATGAAATTTCGGAAATTAATATGGGGCCAGCATTCGGGCGATCAGCCATATAGCTTAACGCCTTCATTGCATATTGTGTTTTTTTAGCCAACATATCTTCAAATTTAAAATCCTAATACTTCTTTCATACCAAAGATACCTTTCTTTCCAATAGCAAATTCCGCAGCTTTAATTGCACCACCTGCAAATCCTGTTCTATTATGCGCTGTATGAATGATTTCAATATTATCTACCGCTGATTCATACAATATATGATGTGTGCCGGGTGCTGGATCAATCCTTTCAGCTAGTATTGGAATAACTTTTTTATCTGTTGCTGTATCTAAAGTCCATTTCTCTTTTCTGTCTAATGCCCCAATTACTTGTTCTGCAAGTGTGATTGCGGTACCACTAGGTGCATCTTTTTTTTCAGTATGATGAATTTCTCTCATCGAAACATCATATTCCGGATAATTATTCATCAACCTAGCTAACTGCTTATTTACTTCAAAAAATAAATTCACACCAATACTATAATTACTTGCATACACTAATGTGCCATTTGCTTTTTCGCAAGCTGTTTTTACTTGATCCCATGCTGCTAACCAGCCAGTTGAACCACAAACAACTGGTAATCCCAATTCAAAACACTTTAATAAATTGTGTATAGCGCTATGTGGGCCAGTAAATTCAATGGCTACATCTACTTGTGCAACACTAGTTATATTTAGATCTGTTGCATTATCAACATCAATTTTCAAGGCAATTGTATGTCCTTTTTCAAGGGCAATCTTTTCGATAGCCTTGCCCATTTTACCGTATCCTATTAGTGCGATATTCATATTTAATCTACAATCTTCAATTTGAGTTCTTTTCTACCGTCCACGGTCTACAGTCTTCTTCCCCTCTCTTAACTGGAACGCTAACGTAAGCGCTGGTGTTCTAGTAGTAGGGTTTAATTGCGGATGTATTTGCATACTCAAATCTTTACTCACATTAAATTGCTTTAAATGCGCAAATACAGTAGCATCAACCACTTGTAAGCCCCATGCCAAAATAAACCAGAGTATAGAATAGTCTCTATCGCGCCTGAAAGAGTTTCTATAATTTTGTAATGACCCTACACTTAAATTAATTAATTCTGGATCAATGGATGCGTAATCACTTGAATCTCCTGCTGCCGCCTTTACTTTTGCTTCATATGCAAATTTTGTTTTCTTATAATAACTATTATTATAAAAGAATGAGGCGGTAGGGATGGCTAGTAAACCATATACAAGTGGTATTTTCCAATATTCACGATTATAGGCCTGACCCCATCCGGGTAATATTGCCGAACGTTTAGTGGCTATGCGTGGATTATGATTTGCTAACCAGGTAGAGTCTTTCTTTTTCTTTAAAATTTTTGCTGAATCTACATAAGCTGTTACGCTATCTTGATCTACCGAAATAATGAACTTATTCGTACTATCTTTTATACGCTGTGCTTGTATACTTAAGCTGAGTGAGAGAAAATAAAAGAATAGGATATGTTTCATTCTCATGGATACTAACTTACAGTAATATTCATTAAATCTAATAACTTATTCAATTCATCCAACGAATAATATTCAAGTGTAATGCTGCCGTAACCCTTTTTGTTATGCATCATTTTAACTTTAGTAGAAAAATGAGACGATAAGTTATCCTCTATTTTTTGATAGGCTGGTGGGAGACTATTATCAGTGGCTTTGGTAGTAACTCCTTGCTTATCGTTTTTATATAACTTTCGTACAAGTTCCTCTGCCTGACGAACACTTAAACCTTTTTGCTGAATTTCTTTGAAAGCAAAAAGTTGTTTATCTACCGTATCAATATTTACTAAGGCCCTGGCATGCCCCATGCTTAATGTATTATTTCTTACGGCCGCTAAAATGTCGGGTGGTAAACGTAGGATACGAATATAATTAGTTACGGTACTTCTTTCTTTACCCATGCGCTCAGCCACTTGCTCTTGGGTATAGTTAAGCTCCTCCATCATACGTTTGAAACTCAATCCCATTTCAACCGCATTCAAATTTTCGCGTTGAATATTTTCAAGTAAGGCCAGCTCTAGTAATTGTTGGTCATTGGCAATTCGTATATAGGCGGGCACATCTTTTAATCCAGCCATTTTTGAAGCCCTAAATCTTCTTTCACCTGCAATTAATTGGTACTTACCATTAGCGAGTTTAGTAACGGTTAAGGGTTGAATGATATCATGCAGTTTAATAGATTCTGCTAATTCTTTTAAAGCTTGCTCATCAAAATCTCTACGCGGTTGTTTGGGATTAACCTGTATATCACTTAGTAATATACGAGTTGTAGCTACAGCTTGTTCTACCACATCGTTTTTTAAACTACCTGCTGTATTCTTTAAGTCTGTATCAATATTTTGTAAGAGCGATCTAAGCCCTTTACCTATAAGGTCTTTATTTTGCTTTGGTGTTGTCATTGAATTATTCTGTCTTCATTAGATATTCTTGTCATGCCATTATTTTGTAAAATCTCTTTCGAAAGATTTAAGTAGTTAATGGAACCTTTGCTTTCTGCATCATATAAAATTACAGGCTTACCAACGCTAGGTGCTTCGCTAAGGCGGGTATTTCGATGAATAATGGTTGAAAAAACCATATCATCAAAATGCCTGCGTACTTCACTCACTACTTGGTTGCATAAGCGTAAACGGCCATCATACATGGTCATTAATATACCTTCAATTTGTAAAGCTGGATTTAATCTGTTCTGAACAATTTTGATTGTGTTTAATAATTTACCCAATCCCTCTAATGCAAAAAATTCACACTGTACGGGTACGATCACACTATCTGAAGCTACAAGTGAGTTTACAGTAATTAAACCAAGTGAAGGAGAGCAATCGATAATGATAAAATCATATTGATCACGTACTACATCTAAAATAGTTTTCATTACATTCTCCCGATTCGGATAATTGATCATTTCAATTTCCGCACCTACTAAATCAATATGCGAAGGAATGATATCTAAATTGGGTACATCACTTTTCAAAATTACATCAGCGGCGGGGGCGCTATTTACCATACAGTCGTATAAGCTGCTGGTGATATTATGTAAATCAAAACCAACACCCGTGGTGCTATTGGCTTGAGGGTCGGCATCTACTAAAAGGGTCTTATATTCTAAAACAGCTAAACTAGCTGCTACGTTAATAGCGGTAGTTGTTTTACCAACGCCGCCCTTTTGATTCGCCACTCCAATAATTCTTGCCATAAAATACTATGCTTTATGTATATGGTTTTATACTGAAAAATCATCGTTACCATAAATTTAGTAACCCGTCAAAAATAAGACTTATAGCCTGCTTTGCCTATCTTTAATTTTCAAACTAAGATATGCGTAATTCGGGTACTTTATGGGTAGTAGCAGGCATTATGTTACTGCTCGATTGGTATGTATTTCAGGCAGTTAAAACGGTTACCCAGCCTTTAGGCGATAGATCACGGATGCTTATACATGGGGCGTTCTGGCTTGTTTCAGCCCTTACCATCATTTCTATCCTCAGCTTCCCCTTTATACCAGCCTTACAGCAGTCTAAGATCTTTCGGAACTATGTTTTTGCCATTTTGGTAGGCTTATTTCTAGCCAAATTATTGGCTTCCCTATTCTTTCTTACCGACGATTTACGCCGGGGTGCATTATGGCTGATTGCCAAGGTATTTGGGAATAGTGGGGGAGATATGTTGGCAGAAGGGCAGTCTCTTTCTCGGTCTACTTTCCTAAGCTGGGTGGGACTGGGATTAGGAAGCACTTTATTTGGTACGCTTTTATATGGCTTTAGTAATAAGTACAATTATCAAGTAAAGAAAATAGCACTCCGTTATCCAAGCCTCCCACAATCATTTGATGGCTTGCGTTTTGTGCATATTAGTGATGTACATAGTGGAAGTTTTCAAAATAAAGAAGCTGTTGCAAAAGGGATTGATTTGATATTGGAGCAGGGTGCAGATATGATTTTATTTACAGGCGATTTAGTGAATGATAGGGCCAATGAAATGGATGAATACAAATCGATTTTCCAATGGGTGTATACAGTACATTGGGTAATCATGATTATGGCGATTATGTAGCATGGCCTACTGCAGCTGCTAAGGAAGCTAACTTAGCTGCATTAAAAGCAGTACATGCAACTATGGGTTGGAAATTAATGATGAATGAACATGTGGCTTTGGAAAAAAACGGGGAAAAAATAGCTATTCTTGGTATTGAAAATTGGGGTGCTAAGGGCAGATTTCCAAAATATGGTAAGATGCAAGAAGCCTATGCAGGTACTGAAAATATTCCTTTTAAAATTTTGTTAAGTCACGATCCTAGTCACTGGGATGCACAGGTAAAAACGGAATATCCTGATATTGATTTGATGTTAGCTGGGCATACACATGGCATGCAATTTGGCCTTGAAAATCCTTACTTCAAATGGAGCCCAGTACAATGGATGTATAAGCAATGGGCTGGTTTATATGAAGATGGAAAAAAT
>JBDKJW010000010.1:0-25929 GCA_039796395.1 Bacteroidota bacterium | reverse complement strand
ATTACAAAATAAGTTAATATTTTATTGAAAAAAAATAAAAATCCTTTCTACAAACCAAAAACCAGCAACCATACCCATTGAGTAACTTATTATTCTATTTATTAGCGGTGGTAATTGAATTAGTTTAGTATTAAGAATCGATAAACAAATTAGTATACTAATAAAAACAAGCTGTCCAAATTCAACCCCAACATTAAAGCTAATCAAAGCAATTGGCAAATGCAATTGTGGTAAGCCAGTTTCAGATAAAGCCCCTGCAAAACCCAAGCCATGCAATAGTCCAAACACAAAAGCAATTGCCCATGGATAATTTTTGGAAAAACTGTTTTGAGAGGATGGCTGCCTAAGAATTTCGCGAACTAAAAATAGAATGCTTAACGCAATGATAGCTTCTACTGGCGGTACAGCTAAACTAATATGACCTAAGGCAGCCAAAGAAAGTGTTATGCTATGTGCAATTGTAAAGCTTGTAATAGTTAACAATAATTGCTTTTTTCCCCTGGAAAGCATGTACAGTGCCATAACAAATAAAAGATGATCAAAGCCTAATAAAATATGTTTAATGCCAAGTTGAAAATATTGGAGTAGGATAGAAGTACGTGTTTGCATTTGAGGAATTGTACCAATAGGTGAGGTGGAACTTAATATAAAGGAGTGATACATTCCATTCAGCCACTCTACTTGCACCAACACATCTGCATTTGATTTTTCAATCCCTAGAATTTGAACTGGCATGCCATATATTGTATGGCTTGTAAATACGGTTTGTTTAAGAACCATGCCTGAACCAGATTCATATGCATTTGGCATGTTTTTATAATTGAACCATATGGGGAATTTAGGTGTAATCGATAATATTTGATTTTGATTTCTGGGCACTTTCCATAAAACAGTATACGTTGAATCACCAACCTGTTTTATCAGCAAAGAAGCTGGTCGCATATCGTGACCAAAAACCACAACTGGTAGCATAGCAATAAGTACAGACAGTACTAGAAATCTTGTTTGCGTATGCTTACTTACCATTATTCAAGGAAACTAATTTCTTAACTAGAGCGGGGTTATTTATTGCTTTAGATGCAATTACTTCCACGGTGTATGACTTACGAAAATTTCGAAGTAATTGATCATTATATTTTTTTTGCAGGTCATAAATAAAATCACGACGAACAGTTTGCGCTACATCATTATATGGTTTTTGAGTTGATGGTACATAGGAGGTTATATAGAGTATATGATACCCATAGCTTGAAGCAAGTGGCCCCACCCATTCTGTTTTCTTACTATGTTGTAACGAGTCTGTAAAAGCAGTACCTAATGATTTAGCAATATCAGCTGGTGTTAGTCTATTAAATTGAACATCGAAAGGGAAACGATCTCCCAACATAACAGCTTGATCAAAATGAAGGTTTTTTAATTTAATGTTGTTTAGCGTTTGTACAGCCTGCTCTCTTGTGTTCTTATATTTTTCGGCATCAAAAAAAATTTGTTCAAAACAATAAACTTCTGGCTCAACATACGATAGTTTATGCTGTTGATAGTAGTTTACAAGCTCAGATTCGGTTGGAGCATATAGCCCAGCCATGTCTTCTGTAACGAATTTAAATTTTTGTTCCAACCTTCTTTTAATAATCTCATCATCTTTATCCAAATTCATAGCCAACGCTTCCCGATAAGATACTTCCAATTCAATAAATCGATCTAGAAGAGATTTTAATTCTTGTTCTGTAGGAGCTCTATTCCACTCTCGGGAGAAATTTAAAACCATTTTTTCTATATGCGCGTCTGTAATTACAATACTGTTTTTCTGTTCATCAGTTTGTTTTACTGCATAATACAAAGCAAAAATGAGCATACCCGCCAATAAGAAATGTACCATTGGCTCTTGCATAAGCTTAGAAAAAAAACGCCTACCCATGAAATCATTTATTTTGGTGTATACCAAATAGGTGATGTATAACAACGCTCTTGGATTGTAAGTGGAACACCAACCGGCATTTTAATTTGGAATCGCATAGCGTCTATTGTTGTCCATCTGGGAGTTGGAATTTCTAAAACCCTTACATAATAAACTGCAGATAATGTAGGATTGAAGTCGGGATCGGTCCAAAAGGTTTTTAAGTATGCATCGCCAATAGAATTGTTAACTGTACAATTTGACACATTTACTGTATTGCCAACTGGCTGCAGTTTTCCTAGGTTATTCAACTTCCTTTTTTCTGCATCTGCCCAAACAGCTTCATAAATTTTTTCATGTTTAATTCCTTTAGCATCTATCCATCCTTTTATCACTTGCACTCTATCAAGATTTACACCTTCGGGATCTTTTAATGCTACAATCAGGAAACCTGGTTTTTTCCCTGCAACTGGTTTTTTCAAATCGGCCCCCATCGGAACGCCTTTTGTATAGCCAATTTCCGTAAAATTATTGGCGTTTAAATCTTCCTTTGTAAAATCATAGCCACCAAATACACGAACTTGAATTCTAGGTCCTGTTGTTGCATATGTTTCCCTTCGTTGCATGGCATCCCATAATGCTTCTCTGGTATTGGCTGTAGCCCATACACCGGTATACCCAGAAGCGCTAAGGGTCCAACCTTTTTGTACTACTTTTCCATTTTGCCCGATCACTTCACTCCATCGTTCTTTGCTTGGTTCACTTTGTTTAAATTTACCAAAGAAATTATTTTCATCCATAGCACTAAGACCAGTATGCGCATCAGATCCGCCCACAATGCCATATTTAAATGGATTTACACCTAATTGTTTCTCTATCAATAGTCCATCTTTGAGTGCTTCTCTGAGGTACTCTGTTTTGAGCATTTCTTTTTCTTTGAGTTTCTGCAATGATAGGTTTCCTTGATCCCAGATTTCAAAATTTGCAAATTCGTCATTTGGAGACAACGAAGGGTGTGCTTCGCTGGTACCTTTTACCTGCGTGATCTCAAAAAGACGCTCCCACTTATTTCTTGCAATAGCATATTCTTTTGAGATTGGCTTGCCTGCTAATGTGGTTAATGAAAACATCAAGCCATTACTTAAATTTCCATTATGGGGTATGGCCAATATCTTTCCCCCAGTTTTATCTTCGTATGCTTGCATCCATTTCCAAAGAGATTCAGGATCTGCTGAAACGATTGTATTTTCGGGCAACATTTTTCTTGCCTCATCTCCATTTCCACGATAAATAATATTGCGATGTAAATTGTTGCCACCGCCATAATTAGAGGTCCATTCATAACCAATAAATGCAGTAAAAATACCTGGGTTATTATATTTTTCAACTATACTAATATTCTTATCCCAAACAGTTCTAGAAAAATTAGTATCGGTAAGTATTATAGGAAGCTTACCTTCTGATTGAGTTTTTATCATGTCTTTTGCCGCCCAATATGCTCTTTTTTCATCGCCCGATACAATTTCATCATGCCATTTTTTTATTATTGGTTCTTTCATTAATCTTTCATCTCCATTAATAATATAAGCGATCATTCCCATCCCATCGGAGTGATCTGTTACAGCTATCCAATCTAATGGACGGGAGAGTTTTGCTGTTTGTCCGGAATTACTTTTTACAGCTTCTCCTTTGGCAAAACGTAGTGCTTGTTCCGGACCAAGTGTGGTACCTGCAGCGCCGGCATCACCACTCCATGAAGTATGCACATGTTGATCTCCCCAAAAAACTTTTTCAGGATATTTGGTGGCAATAATTGTTGCTGATTGTTCTTGTTGATTTTTATTTTTTAATGCTTCAGCTGAAGGATCTTTTTTAGCATTCTCGCAAGAAGCAAAAAGCAAAAGCGCAATAGGAACAAATACAATAGCGTGTTTCATTATATTAATTTTATTTTTTTGGGGTAGTCATTGCACTATATCCAGTTAAATTCACTTTTACTGTTTTAATGCTTCCATTAAATTCAAATGGTGCATTTGCCGCATAGGCTAAAGATACCGGAGACCCCATATCAGCCCCCACATCAAAAGTTTCTGTAGCAGTAAAAGCGCCTGGAACCATCGTTTTAACAACGCCAGTTGCGGTAGGCGTACCATCTACTTTGATTGAAACCCTAAGTGGAGCATATGGGCGTGGTACTTCTGTAATAACTTCAACAACATGATCACCAGGGGCTAAAACACCTCCATGAATCTCCGTTTTTTCAATCAAAAAGCTATTGTATTCAAATACCAATTTATTATTTTTTAGGTATAATGTTAGCCCTCCGCCAGATCCTCCCAGCGCATATAGAACCCCATTTGCTTTTGTTGGAACTGTTAATTGAAGTTTTACATGATTACCAATTTTACCCAACCCTGGTGCTGTAAATTCAGGCATCCTTCTCGTGCTTTGAGAAAAAGTCCAACTAGTATACGGCGATCTAATTGCATCTTCAGGATGAAATCGAGTCCACATACCTGCCCCAATTGGTACATCTTTATTCTTTTTTGCTTCTTCTAAAAAAACTGCTTTTAGCTCTTCTAGTTTTTGCGGATTCTTTTTGGCTAAATTGTTATTTTGTGTATAATCATCCGGCAAATAATATAGTTCCCAGGTATCTTTTTTAGGATCCCATTTAGATATGTCAGGATTACCCGGTAACCATGGGGTAATTACACCAAAAGTGCAGGCAAACCAACCATCTTTATAAACACCTCTACTGGCAGCATTGTCGAAAAACTGCACTTTTTTTGTTGTTGCTGCATTTGGTTGAGTAAAAGTATATTTCATGCTTACACCATCTATCTCCATTTGTGAAAATCCATTTACAATCTTAGGCGCATGAATACCGATGATATCATAAATTGTTGGTACAATATCATTGACATGATGAAATTGGCTTCTAGGTATTGTATCGGGTGTAATAACTTTCGGCCATCGTATAACCATTGGATTGCGCGTACCACCAAAATGGGAAGCTACTAATTTAGTATGCCGAAAAGGGGAATTTGTTGCCCAAGCCCAACTGGCATGATACATGTTTTCAGTAATTCTGCCACCCAATTGGCTAAGCCCGCCCATTTTATCAAGCGCAAGCATCTGTTGAGCAATTGTGTTTTTAATTGCGTTTTGGGCTAATAACTCGCTAATACTACCCGACTGGCCTTCAGCAGATGCGCCATTATCTCCCCAGATATAAATAACAATGGTATTTTCTTTTTCTCCTATGTTTTCAATGGCATCTATCAGTCGGCCAACTTGCACATCGCAATGTTCTACAAAACCAGCAAATACTTCCATTAAACGCCTTTGAAAGGGTTTTTCCTTTTCTGGAATACTAGCCCATGATGCTTGCGAACTATCTCTTGTTGTTAGTTTGGCATTGGGAGGAATCCATCCCATTGCTTTCTGCCTATTAAACACGCGTTCGCGATAGTTATCCCAACCATCATCAAATTTATTTTTGTATTTATCGGCCCATTCTTTAAAAATTTGATGCGGTCCATGTCCTGCTCCTGGTGCAAAATATAAAAAGAAGGGCTTATCGGGTGCATAGGATCTTCGATTATCCAACCATTCAATGGCTTTATCTGCTAAATCACTACTTAAATGATAATCTTTTTTATGCGGCGGATCTACTTGGCTGAAATCGTTTATTAGTGCGGGTTCCCACTGACTTGTTTCTCCTCCCAAAAATCCGTAAAAGTGCTGAAACCCATAATTTACAGGCCAATAATCAAATGGACCAACTGATGTTGTTTGATTTGCAGGTGTATTATGCCATTTGCCAAAAGCAGAAGTTATATACCCATAATTTTTTAACACTTCTGCCACTGTTGCTGCTTCCTTTGGGATGATACCTGTATATCCATCCCAATCTGATGCTCTTTCTGCAATAGTACCATTACCAACTCTTGTATGATTTCTCCCCGTAAGTAAAGCTGCTCGAGTAGGGGAGCATATAGCTGTTGTATGAAAAGAGTTGTATGCAATACCTTCATTTCTAAGTTTGGAGAGTGTAGGTGTATTAATTTCTCCGCCAAATGTTGATGCAGCTCCAAAGCCAACATCATCCATTAATATAATAACAATATTGGGCGCATCTTTTGCCAAATGGCTGGGATATATTCTTCGTTTATGCTCGCTATCTTTAATTGACTCTCCATAAGTACTTGCTGAAGGAGGGTCGGGAAATGGCAATATGGCCCTAGTTTCGGTTTCGGAATTTATTTTTTTTGCATTACATCCTATAAAAAAAAACAATGAACAAGCAAGTAGTCGTTTGCAAAATAAGTGTACCATATTTCTCTTAACTATTAATCATCATTGAAATTAGCATCCAACCCTACACTCTTCATCGGATACTTACGAAAGGTAGCGGCATGTCCTTTAAATTCAGCGGGGAGTGTTGCTTGCCATGCGCTCATGGCATGACCAACTGCTCTTCGTTCTTTCGGATCTATTGATAAATTGAATAACCAAGGCGCCCCACCAGGTTTTTGAGCTATGGATTGATCAATCATGAGCCAATCGTTAGTTCCATATTCAATGACTTCGAAATGTACTTTATAATCGCCCATACGAATGCCCATTGGTTTTTTCTGATGCCAGAAATGAATTCGATCTCGTAGTGATTCTCCTTTGTCTGTTAATAGAAAAGAGGTTTGATTGATACCATCTATATAGCGGTCGGCTGGCATAGTATTCAGCAATCCAGCTAAATTTAAAGTGGTATTAAACAAATCCATTAAATCGAACATGCCATCGGAAACTCTCGGGGAGATCATTCCTTTCCAATATGCAATACCCGGCACTCTTACGCCCCCTTCCCAAGTAGATCCTTTTGCACCATGAAATGGTGTATATCCGGCATCTGGCCATGCATCTTCTTGGGGTCCATTATCAGACGTAATAAAAATAAATGTGTTCTCAAGAAGTCCATTTTTTTCAAGTTCTGCAACAACTTCACCAATAATCGCATCCACTTCTACAATTCCATCCTTGTATGGATATTTACTGGCACTCTTGCCTTCATATTTTGCCGAAGGAAAAACATCTGTATGCACTTTCATAAATGAATGCTCCAGAAAGAAAGGCTGTTTGGAGGCTGCAAGTTCTTTTATTTTTTTAATTGTCCAGTCTTTCAACCGCTGATCTGCCTCAGCGATATCATCAATTCCTTTTGTTTTAATAGCAACTTCTTCTTTCCCGCCTTTTTTCCCATACACTAAATCTATTTTCTCACCCATCATATGGATAGCTTTTAACTTATGACTATCAAGAACTAAATCGGGATACCTGCGCTTGTCGAAAGATTGTGTGATTTCTTTTTCTGCTGCATAAAACCCATAGTATTCATCAAAACCAACTTCAAAAGGGCGCATTCCTTCTAGTTCACCAATATGCCATTTCCCTGATAGATAAGTTTTATATCCACCATCACTCAATAATTTTGGTAGCGAAATTTCATCTGCCCATGGATTTTTTGAAAGTTTATCACCAGCTATAATTGGGCGTATTAAACCTGTTCTGCAAGGCAGCCTCCCCGTTAAAATAGCTGACCGAGTTGGCGTACAAGTTGGCTGAGAATAGGTAGAAGTAAGTTTTAAACCATTATATGCTAGTTTATCCATAGTGGGCGTAGCTGCGCCAATAGCCTCACCACCACCAAACACACCGGGGTCGCCCCAACCCATATCATCTATAACGAACCAGAGAATATTGGGTTTTTTACCTGTTTTTTTCTCCAAATCTGCAAGCTTTTGTTGCGCCAATTTATCTTGTATGGGCATGGGAATTGCAGGTTGCTGATGATCATTAATTAATACAGCCTTGCTAAGTGGGGTATATTGTGCTACAGCTTGTTGTATACTGAGTAGCATCAAACAGCTTATAGAGAAGCTTGATATTATTTTTTTTCCCATAAAAAGTTAGTATGTATGATCATGATAAACTGCTTGAAGTTATGAAATATAAAGTTTCATTAATATATTTTTAGCTTTAATTATTTAGAAATTTTGGCTGTAACAGCTATTATTTTTGGACAAAAAACTGCCAACCCTTACTTTTGCCGCGGAGAGCTGGCAGAGTGGTCGATTGCGGCAGTCTTGAAAACTGTTGACTGTTACAGGTCCGGGGGTTCGAATCCCTCGCTCTCCGCATAACAAAAGTTAAAGCCCCGAAAGGGGCATTTTTTATTTAAACTTATTGGAAACAGTAAAAAAGGCTTTATCACTTAGGAATTGGATACCTGTTCTGGATACTAAATAGTTTTTCAAACTATCACTCCATTTTTCTTGCGGATAGGCAACCACCAAGTATTTAGATTCATTAAAAGGGTTTTTCTTTATAGGCATACCAAAAGCTAAATAGTCAATCGTAACTTTTTGTTTCTGCGGATAAAAATCGGCTTTCCCCACCCATAAACACTTGATTTTGTACATATCTATAGCCATTTTCCGCACACCTGCAGTATCAATTTTAAATTGTATTACAGAATCTGCTAGCTGAAAATTTCTTACCGCCGAATTGTATACATACCGAACGGTATCGGTTTTAATCTCTATAGAAAAATATTTAAAAGTACGATCTGTAAATCCACACATAAAATTATGATGGGCACTAAGCTTATCGTATTGCCTAATAATATCCAACAGTTGATCATCATATTTATTATAATAAATAGTTGCCTTATTAAGCGGCGTTTTGCATGCAACAACGATTACACTAAATAGTATCAATAGAAATAGGCTCTTCATAATACAGCTTGTTTAGGGTGAACAGCTATTATTCCAAAAATAAGCCTGTTGAAAGTTTTTTGATTCAGCTCTAATTGGGTTTGTAGGCCATAATCCCAGAATTTCATAATATACACACCATTATTTTCTGTTATACTTTTTAAACACACAAAATGGGTTGGCATATCTAAATTAATAATGAAGTGTTTAGATGGGTTTAGCCGATGACTATTTAAATAAAGTACAACAGATCCCTCTTTTAATTTTTCTTGTAGATAAGTAAACTGATCTGCTATTATCGGACGAAATAGATCAGACCCCGCACTGCTAATATTATAATCAAGGGTTTTTCGTAACATTCGATTAAACTTAGCCAAGTTAGTACCAGCCCAAGTTGAATTTTGTGCACCGGTGCGATACTTCCAATTAAATAGATTCACATACCCCTTGAACTGATCAGCTAATGTGAAAAATAATAGTTGATCTGCCACATGCAAATCCAATTTACCATTACCAGCAATTGTTCCAGCCACATTTCTCACTGTTTCCGACGGACTAAGTACTGTTTTCCTGGCTTTATACATTCCCTGTTGATATAATGCATGCATGATCTCTGCATAATATAGCGGTTCATTTGTTAACAAAGTATAAGTAAGCGCAGCATACCCACAAAAATTAGTAGCAGATCCCTGATAAATATATAGGGGGTTTCGAATATTTTTTTCAATATTTTCATAATAATCATGCGCATCAATATTAGGCCAATATTTACTCTGAAAGGTTCGATTTACTGTATCTAAAAAAGCTAAAGCTATTTTTTGTTTATCAGATAATGGCGTATTCGTTGTATGCGCAAATAATACTGCTTTTTTCTCTCTATCTGTTAGTGTACTTGCCTTTATATGTACTATTGAAGTAGCAAAAACTATGAAACCAACAAAGATAAAATGGAATTTTCTTTGATAACACATCTTTAAAGTTAAGCAATCAACGTTTGCGTTGATACTTTTTGTTAATTATTTGAAAAGAGGGCAACGATTAGAGATTAATTGTCATCTTTATTTTCAAATAAGCGAAAATGCAAAACGCAAGCAGGAAAATTTTTTTGAAACAATTTGTAATTGGTGCAACCTCTGTGGAACTCATTTTAGCAGCGTGTAAAAAGCAAGCGGCAGCTGCAACAACTACTACGTCAAGCACTGGTTCAGCCTCGTCAACCGGTACATGTACAGTGTCGCCCACCGAAACAGAAGGGCCATTTCCTACTAAATTACCTGCGTCTTATGTAAGGTCAGATATTCGTGCAGACAGAACAGGCGTTGGCATGATCATGAATATCGCCATAAAAAACAAAAACAATAACTGTGCTGCACTTGCCGGAGCCCTAGTAGATGTATGGCACTGTGATAAAGATGGGAATTATTCAGAATATGGCGGAACCGGTATGCAAAGTACCGATTATACAGCTGTTCATTTTTTGCGAGGCCGACAGGTAACTGATGCTAACGGAATGATAACATTTACATCCATTTTCCCTGGCTGGTACACAGGGCGGGCCACACATATTCATGTTCATATTTATAATGCTGCTGGAACTTCTTTATTAGTAACTCAAATAGCTTTCCCTGAAGGCAATGCAAGTGCAGTAGCCACTGTAAATGGCAGTGGTGGGGCGGCTTTTGGATATTCTAAAGGGATGAGTGGTTATACGTATAATGCTAGTGATAATATTTTTAGTGACGATACAAATGGTATTGAATTATCAAACGTTACCGGTACACTAAGTAGTGGTTATACGCTTACACATAGTATTGCTGTAAGTGCCTAATATGCCACACACACAAGCTAAAATATTTTTGGGTGAAGAAAGAGGTATTCTTGAAAAAGAACATGCTCAACTATTTTGTGTATTTGAAGAAGAAACATTCACACATCCATATAAGAGAGCTTTCGGCAATTTACATCGCTTCAATGAGATCTTGATTGATCCCGCGTCACTTATTATGCGTTCTTGTAGGCAAATAGCTACGCAGCATTATATTATATTGCTGCCTTCCATGGGTGCTGTGAACTGTATGCTAGATGGTGGAGAAGAAGTTACTATCGCAGCCGGACAAGCTTATTGTTTTACAATTCCACCAAATTGCAACTACTCAATAAGCAATCCATTTTCGGATGGAGTAGTAGGGCTTGTAGAAATTGCTATCACAATTAATTCGGATGCCGTTATTAACCCCTCATTAATTACTTATCCGATTTCCGCTCAACCAGATACTTTATTGCCTTTCAATAACGCCAACAATTTTATAAAAGCAAGCATCGGATTATTTGCTGGAAGAAAAGAAGCAAAATATCATTATCAAACACCTCAATATCAATTATTTTCATTCGTATTGCAAGGTGCTTTTGAATTAGAAGGAAGATTATTACATGCCAAAGATGCACTGGCGATTTGGGATACCGAATATATAGAATTAGAGGCTTTGAGTAATAATGCAATTATTCTACTCGTAGAATTTCTATCTACCCCCTAACTTTGACAAAACTTTCTTTTGAAGCATTTAGCCGCGATTAATCATTATTTCTGGAAATATAGAAAGCGTTTTTTTATTGGGATTTTCTTTGTAGTAGCCTCTAATTATTTTGCTGTATTAGCCCCTCAAATTACTGGCTATGTGATAAATCAGGTGCAATTACGTTTACCGGGTAGCAAGCCCACTACAATAGATCAAACGCATGATACGCTTGTTCATGGTTTTATTCAATTGATTGAAAGCAGCAAACTAAGCTTTGGCTGGTTAGTTGCCATTTGTAGTTTAACCATTTTAGCCATTGCTATTGTTCGCGGCATTCTTATGTTCTTTATGCGCCAAACCATTATTGTAATGAGTAGGCATATTGAGTACGATCAAAAAAATGAAGTTTTTGAGCAATACCAACGCCTTGATACTACTTTTTATAAATCACATAGCACGGGCGATTTAATGAATAGAATGGCTGAAGATATAAGCAGGGTAAGGATGTATACGGGGCCAGCGGTTATGTATCTCATCAATCTAATTACCTTAATTAGTTTCTGTATCATCAATATGATGCGCAAAGATGTTCAGCTTACTTTATTGGTTTTATCGCCTTTACCCATTTTGGCAATCACTATTTATTTTGTAAATAGTATCATTAATCGTAAAAGTGAAATAATTCAAAGTAGATTATCAGACCTTACTACCAATGCACAAGAATCCTACTCAGGCATTCGTGTAATAAAGTCGTTTGTGCAAGAAAAAACAATGCTGGGTTTTTTTGATAAAAATAGTATGGCATATAGAAATAATGCAATTGGTTTAGCCAAAGTAGAGGCATTATATTTCCCAAGCATGACCCTCATGATTGGCATTAGCACTTTACTTACCATTTTTATAGGTGGCTTACAAGCCTTAGAAAATCCAGCAAAAGTGGCCACAATTGTGGAGTTTGTAATTTATATTAACATGCTTACTTTTCCGGTAAGTGCTATAGGCTGGACAGCCAGTATGATTCAACGAGCGGCCGCTTCTCAGAAAAGATTAAACGAGTTTTTAGATATTGAACCAACAATCAGTAATACGCGTAGATCCGCTAAAACTGAAGCAACTGGAAATATCGTTTTTAAGGATGTGGCATTCACGTATAAAAACACTGGATTACAAGCCATCAAAGGCCTAAATTTAACAATCCAAAAAGGGGAGAAGTTACTCATATTGGGCAAAACAGGAACAGGAAAAACAACAATCGCCCAATTATTACTTCGTTTCTATGAACCCAATGCTGGATTAATAAGCATTGGCGGAACACCAATTCAAGATTTTAATTTACAAACCCTTCGGGCTAAAATTAGTTATGTTCAACAAGATATATTATTGTTTAGCGATACAGTAACTAACAATATCCTATTTGGTATGCCTCCGAATACTCCATTTGAAAAAGTAGAAGCTGCAGCTAAATTTGCCCAAGTTCATCAAGATATTTTGGGATTTAGTGAGCAATATGAAACGTTAATAGGAGAGCGGGGGGTAACGTTGAGTGGTGGACAAAAACAACGTATTTCCATTGCACGAGCCCTTATAAAAGAGCCTGAAATTGTAGTATTTGATGATTGTTTAAGCGCAGTTGATGCTAAAACCGAGTTGTCTATTACTCAACATTTAGACCAATATCTTACAAATAAAACAGCCATTATTATTACACATCGTATTTTAACCGGCTTTCATTTTGATCAAATTATTGTACTGGCAGAAGGAACGATTGCCGAACAAGGAACCCATGAAAACTTAATGCGAAAAAATGGCTATTATGCAGAATTATTCCGTCAACAAAGGGAAGAATAGCGGAAATTTTGTGGAATGATAAACATCCCTATATTTGTGACAGTTAACAAAGTTTTAACCAAAAAAATTTATTGTGGCGTACGAGAACAACGACAAAAAAATGGAAAGTGTTTACAGTAGCAGAATCCGTGCTGGAAAAAGGAGAACCTACTTTTTTGATGTGAGGGCTACCCGTGGTAACGATTATTATTTAACCATTACCGAAAGCCGTAAGCGCTTCGATAATAATGGGTATGATCGGCATAAAATTTTCCTTTATAAGGAAGATTTTAATAAGTTCATCAAGGCTCTGGGAGAGGCTGTTGATTATGTAAAAACTGAATTAATGCCAGATTTCGACTTTGATGCATTTAATCATGAGTACCATGATGGAGAAGAAGGAACTGAAACTGAGTCATCAGAAACAAACGAAAAAGTAGCGCCTATTGCAGCTACACCTGCTCCGGCGCCACAAGTTACTGTTGAATCGCCCGTGGTAAATGATACGGCAACAGAAGAAGTAGATAAATGGTAATTGAATAAAACAACCATATTACATAAAAAAATTCCCCTGCCAAGGCGGGGGAATTTTTGTTTATAGAAGTTCTCAGAAATTATTGCTTTGTTTCAGAAATTTCAATACTTACTTTTTGTTTACCCGCTTCTTTAAAATACTTTTCGTATTTTTTAAAGATTTCATCTGTTTGTGCTTCTCCATTAATAATGATTTTACCATCTTTAATTTCAACAGAAACATTATTAGGATCAGATACTAATCCATCTGCTTTTAAAGCATCTGCCAATCCTTTTAATTCCGCTTTTGTACCAGTTATAGTTAAAGAGGTAGCAGTTGTATCTTTTTCGGCAGCACCAACTTTAATTTCAATTTTCTTCTCAATCATTTCCTTGCCAGCATCTGTTTTATGAACTTGTGCGAGGGTAGGGGCAATTACTAAAGAAACAATCGACATTAACTTAATCAAGATATTCATGGAAGGACCAGATGTATCTTTAAACGGATCGCCAATTGTATCACCCGTTACAGACGCTTTATGGGGTTCTGATTTTTTGTAGAAAATTTCTCCATTAATCTCAACACCTTTTTCAAAAGATTTCTTTGCATTATCCCAAGCACCACCCGCATTATTTTGGAACATACCCATCAACACACCACTAACAGTTGCTCCGGCTAAGAAACCACCTAATGCTTCTGGCCCTAATAAAAACCCAACGATAAGTGGAGATACAATGGTGATTGCACCTGGTAACATCATTTTTTTGATCGATGCTTCTGTAGAAATAGCTACACATTTATCGTATTCGGGTTTACCCGTACCTTCCATAATACCAGCAATAGTGCGGAATTGGCGACGTACTTCTTCAACCATGGCCATGGCAGCTTCACCCACCGCGCGAATAGCCAAGGAAGAGAAAATAAATGGAATCATTCCACCAACAAATAAAGAAGCCAATACTTTGGCTTTATAAATATCAATTCCTTTAATACCAGCAACGCCAACAAATGCAGCAAATAATGCTAAAGAAGTTAATGCAGCGGAGGCGATTGCAAAACCTTTACCAGTTGCAGCGGTAGTATTACCAACAGCATCTAATACATCTGTTTTTTCACGCACTTCTTTGGGTAACTCACTCATTTCGGCAATACCACCTGCGTTATCGGCAATGGGTCCGAATGCATCAATGGCTAATTGCATAGCTGTTGTTGCCATCATACCTGCGGCCGCAATGGCTACACCATATAAACCAGCACACTCATATGAACCCCAAATACCACCTGCTAAAACAAGGATTGGTAAGAAAGTAGATTCCATACCTACTGCTAAACCACCGATTACGTTTGTAGCATGACCAGTTGAAGACTGACGAATAATGCTCATTACCGGGCGTTTACCCATAGCAGTGTAATACTCTGTAATGATACTCATTAATGTGCCTACCACTAACCCAACAATGATTGCACCAAATACACCGTTACGCGTGAATTCATTATCACGCAACATCATTGTTTCAGGGAGAATATAATATACTAAACCAGCGCAAGCACCGGCAGTTAAAATAATAGAACCCCAGTTACCCATATTAAGAGCCCGCTGTACAGTTGCAGTATTAATACCTGCATTATCACTGATACGAACAAAGAAAGTACCTATTATGGAGAAGATAATACCTACACCTGCAATTAACATAGGCAATAGGATTGGGGCAAAACCACCAAAATTATCAACTGAATGTGTTTCTTGTCCGAGTACCATTGTAGCCAATACAGTAGCAACATAAGAGCCAAATAAATCGGCACCCATACCAGCTACATCTCCCACATTATCGCCTACATTATCGGCAATGGTTGCCGGGTTACGAGGATCATCTTCTGGGATACCAGCTTCAACCTTACCTACTAAATCTGCACCTACGTCGGCAGCTTTTGTATATATACCACCACCCACACGCGCAAATAAAGCAATAGATTCTGCACCTAAAGAGAACCCTGTAAGTACTTCTATTGTTTTTAGCATTTCTGCAGAATCAGCGGCAGCAGCTGGTGCAAACACTTGTTTTAAGATTAAGAAAACAGCGCCCAACCCTAAAACAGCCAAGCCAGAAACACCCAAGCCCATAACAGCACCACCTGTAAACGACACATTTAATGCTTTGGATAAGCTTGTTCTTGCTGCTTGTGCAGTTCGTACATTGGCTTTTGTAGCAATGCTCATGCCTATATAACCAGCAACAGCACTACATATAGCACCAAATACAAAAGCAATTGCAATACTCCAATGAGAGTGAGGATTGCTACTTGCCATCACGCCTAATAACAAGGCAACTACAGCCACAAAATAACCAAGGATTTTCCACTCAGCTTTTAGAAAAGCCATGGCACCCTCAGCAATATAAGTGCTGATTTCTTTCATACGGTCGTTACCAGCATCTTGCCTGGCAACCCAACCAAACTTAATAAAAGTGTAAATTAAACCCAGAATCCCCATTGCGGGAACGGCATAAAACAATAAATTGTTCATAAGCAGTTGTGTTTTTTCCTGTTTTTTGCAGGTCGGCAAAAATAGCGAAATGAACTATTCAAGTACTATTTTTTTGTAAAGCCAAGCAACAATAGCAAAAAATCGTTAGTTTTTGGTTAAAGGTTCTTGTAACGATTTTATCCACTGTTGTATTGCAGATAAGGGTTGATTTTTATCGTCAACTATTTTAAAATTTTGATCCAGTTCCCACACAATCGCAGGAATTCCAAAGCTCGTAAGTACTTCGGTAAGCTCTTTAATATAAGCGTTTCTGTATTTTGCAGGTATTGTTTCGATTGCGCCAAATTCAGTACATATCATGGCTACATTATTCTTTTTAGCCCAATCGGCTACAAACTTTACTTTTTCTTTAAAAAAATTTATATGGGCTACATCTTCATAATGCTGATAATTATAAATTATGTCTTTATGGGTGATCGAAACCGGAATACCAGGCATTGCAGCGGCATCAAAAGGAAAGGGTAAACCGGTTATAGGTACTTTATCTTTATCCCAAGGCGCACCTTGATGGGTGAACATATAGGGTTCATAAAAATGAAAAGTGTACAATATTTTCGGGTCATTGGGGAATTTCTTTAGAAAATAGAAATCATCTATTTTGCTATAATTTCCTGATCCAATAATCCAATACCGTTCCAAATCTAGCGTTCGTACTTTATCCATAACTACACTTATGGCATTATTGAGATCCGATCCGGTTATTCGAGGTTCATTGTAAAGTGCAAAGCCTAAATTACTATACCCAGTTCCCTTGAAATAGTTAATCATATAAGTCCAGTTTTGCGCAATTTCTTCAAGTCTTTCATCTCTAGATTTACCGTTTAATTGATCCGCTTGTCCAAAATGATACGTAATAATCAATATCATATTCAGTGAGTCAACCAAATCGTATACTTCTGCTACTTTCTCAATTATTCGATCATCTAACTTATTATTATTCTTTACAGAAATAAAATGATCGAAATTAATCGGTAGTCGAATGGTTTTGAATCCTACCTGCTTAGCCAATACAATTTTGTTGGTTATACTTTTGTTTAAAATATCATCGGGGGAAGACCAATAATTTTCTAACAAAGAAATATTAACCCCAGCCTGAAATACCGCTAACGCTTTCTTTTGAGGAGCAGAGATTACTGGTTGTGCACAAATTGAAGCCGTTGAAAATATTGCCCAAAAAAATAATAAGCGTGTAACGGAAGAAAATGAATGCCTATATACCATCTTTTTTCGATTTCTATAAAAATAAGAAAACCGACTTGATAAAGCGCTACTCCTCCATCCCAGTTGTATCAATTCTTCCTGTAAAAACACTACTCATTTTGCCGGCCGACCAAATATTTCGGTTAAATCGGTTACCCAATACAATTACGGTTGCCGTATCGGCGATTAAACGCCTAAAAACCGTGTTATTCCCATGCCACCAGCCATTATGGTATACAATTGTGGGGTTAGGCGGGTCGATCACTAAATGCCAACCCAAGCCGTAATTGCGGATACCCCTAGTTTCATTACTCAAAGGCTCAAATGATAAAGCTAGTGTTTCCGGTTTAATAAATGTGCCTTGGTATAGGGCTCTATCCCATAGCAATAAATCTCTAACCGTACTATACACGTTTTTATCGCCGTATACACAATCTAATTTTTCTAACGAAAAGGGCGATTTATTATAGTTGTAAGAAGGTACATAATTAGCCGTATCCTTCAAAGCAAATACATAACTGTTCTTCATTCCTAGTGGTGTAAATACGCTGTCTTTAAGGTATTGCGGATAAGTTTGACCAGTTATTTTTTCAATAATCAATGCCAATAGCGCATAATTTGTATTACAGTATTGATACCTTCTATTCGGCTGTGCTTCAAGTCCTGGTTGAATTTGAGCAAGGTATCGTAATACATCGGCATTGGTACTCAAACCTGTAACAGCAATCGGATCAGTTATATAGGATGTACGTTTTATCCACTTACCTCTACGGTTCTTTTTACGGGTTACGATGGCTCTTGTGCCCGACATAAAATGATCGTATTTAGGCAATCCGCTTCTATGTGATAGTAAGTTTTTAATAGTGATAGCTGGATAAGGAAATTCATTCAAATACTTGTATACAGGGTCTTCTAAATCAATTCTATGTTGCTCCATTAACCGTAGAATGGTTATGGCCGTAAATGTTTTAGAAATAGAAGCTAGGTGAAAGGGGGAGGAGGGGGTAATCGGTTCCTTTGTTTTAAAATTGATATCACCATGATAATCTTCAAATACAATTTCTCCATTTTTAGCAAATAAAATAGCCCCATTAAATCCGGTTCTTAGCAATTGCTTCTCATATAATGGACGAATAGCATCGGCATAGTATGCCTTGGCTTTATCGCTCAACTTACTAAATTCAACTTTTTCAGTCGTTATAGTGGTATCTGGTTGCTTGGGAGAAGAAGCACCACAAGCCATCAACAAAAATGATAGTACGGGAATGATCATCAAACGCTGCATTAATCTTTCATTATGAGAAAAAACAAAGATAAAGGCAGCAAATAGTTTAGCCAACCATCGTGGAAAACTAAGCCAAGGTTGTGAATACAATAAACACTTAATTTGCAATCATGAGCAAAGAGGCAATTACCAGCTATCCCAAAGAAAAAATTAATATACTTTTTTTGGAGAATATCAGCGAAAAAGCAGTTCAACAATTTAAACAAAACGGCTATACGAATGTAAAAAAAATGAGTGGGGCGCTTAGCGAAGAAGATTTAATAAAAGCGGTAAAAGATGTGCACTTATTAGGTATTCGTTCTAAAACAATGATTACCCCCAAAGTTCTAGAGGCAGCTAAAAAATTGCAGGCCATTGGATGTTTTTGTATTGGCGTAAACCAAGTTAACTTATCGGCAGCTACTAAAGCGGGGATTGCCGTTTTTAATGCGCCATATAGTAATACGCGAAGTGTAGCTGAATTAGTAATCGGTACCGCCGTAATGCTTATCAGAAGAATTCCTGATAAAAATAAAGCCGCACATGAGGGAATATGGATGAAAGAAGCCAAAGGTAGTTTTGAATTGCGCGGTAAAACAATTGGGTTAATCGGCTATGGAAATATTGGTTCTCAGGTAAGTGTATTAGCTGAAGGGTTAGGCATGAAAGTATTATTTTATGATACGGAAACTAAGTTACCATTGGGTAATGCCACGGCTGCTAAAAACATGAAAGAGGTTTTACAACAGGCAGATATTGTATCCTTACACGTACCAGAAACTTCACAAACAAAAAATTTAATAAATAAAACAGCTATCAAGCAAATGAAGCAGGGTGCTATTCTGATCAACTATGCAAGGGGAGAAGTAGTTGATTTAAAAGCACTAGCAAATGCATTGCAAGAGGAACAATTAGGTGGTGCGGCGATTGATGTATTTCCTTGGGAGCCTGAAAAAAATGGAGATCGTTTTGAAACACCTTTACAAGGATTAAAAAATGTATTGCTTACCCCACATATAGGTGGCTCAACCGAAGAAGCACAACAAAATATTGGAGAAGACGTAAGTATAAAATTATTCCAATACCTCGAGCGGGGCATCACCAATGGCTCACATACCGTGCCTGCAATTGCCTTACCACCCATTGAAGGTGCCCATCGCATTTTACATACGCATCATAATGTACCTGGTGTATTGAGTGCTATTAATACAGCGTTATCTAAGAACAATATCAATATCGTTGGACAATACCTTAAAACCAACGATAGCATAGGTTATGTAGTATTAGATGTAGATAAAAAATTATCGAAACAAGCACTTGAATTATTGAGAGAAGTAAAACATACTATTAAAGTAAGGATGCTGTATTAGGGGATAGGGAGGAAGGTGATAGGTGTGAGGGGTAAGGATTTATTGATTATGACGCTGAAAGAAAAAATATTAGCCGAGCATTCCAAAGAACATGCATTGGCCATTGCAGAAGAAGCCTGTAGTTCAGCTAAGCAATTTAAAGCATTAATGGAATGTTATCTGGCCGATGATTATCGGCTGTCGCAAAGAGCTGCGTGGAGTGTTAGCTGGGCTGCGCGAAAAAAACCAGCTATGATTCAGCCATATATTCATGTACTGGTAAGGCGTATGCAAGAACCAAATGTTCATCCTGCTGTAATTAGAAATGCAGTAAGAATTTTACAAGAGATTGATATCCCTGAAATATTTCATGGAGATGTTATGCATGCTTGTTTTTCATTTATTGAAAACTATGCTACGCCTGCAGCTATCAAAGCGTTCTCATTAACCATACTAGCAAAACTCACAAAAACCTATCCAGCCATTTTGGGAGAGTTAAAACTCATTATTGAAGAGCGATGGGAAAATGAAACACCAGCTTTTAAATCGCGTGCCAAACAAATTCTTGCTTTATAAATGTATGATAGACAGTATCGCTTTAATTTCATTCGTATCTACAAAATCTTGATCATAATCCTCTGCAATCTTTTCATTTTTATAGGTTGATGTAGAAGGTACACGAATACGTGCTGAAGTATGTACTTCGTGCACACCTGTAGCCGCAATGATAGATGCTACATTTTTACTGTTTAATCCACTACCTGGCATAATGATAATACGATCTGAAGCTACATCCACCAAAGATTTCACTACATCTATTCCATCTGTAACTTTGGGTTGTTGTCCGCTTGTAAGTAAGCGCGTACAACCACATGCAATAATTGTTTCTAATGCTTGTATGGGTTCAATACATCTATCAAAAGCCCGATGAAAAGTTACTTCCAAGGGATAAGCAAGTTCAACTAACCTTGCTGTATTTTCTTTATCGATAGATCCATCTTGTTTCAGCAATCCAATCACAACACCCTCAAAGCCAAGTTCTTTCACCAACAAAATATCTTTACGAATAATATCAATTTCATCTGCTGTGTGAAAATAATCACCGCCTCGCGGACGAATCATGGGAAAAACAGGAATTGAAATTTTTTCTCGTATTGTTTTTAAATAGCCATACGATGGGGTAGTACCACCATTCGTATAATTCTCACATAATTCTAACCGGTTTGCTCCTGCTGCTTCTGCTGCAATAGCGGTAGCTATATTAAACACACATATTTCTAATAAACGCTGCATTTTTAGATCAAATATTTTGCTTCAATCAATCTGTTTTTACCCTCTCCATCACAAACCGCATAACTAAATCCTTTTTGCAAGGCATAAGCGCCAACTTCTCCATTTTTTGCGATTGCAATAATAGCTGCTTGAATATCTTTTGCTTTAGTTCCTTTAATTTTTAATAATCTTTCCAATACTTTTTTACATGCCACTTCAGGAGAAAAACCTTGCTGCATATAACTAATAGTACTGTGCGCTCCGGCAATGCGAATGATGTCTTCTCCTTGTCCGGTAGCTACAGCTGCCCCAACTTCATTATCTACATATAATCCAGCACCAATAATAGGAGAGTCGCCTATTCTACCGCGCATTTTAAACCCCATTCCACTGGTTGTACAGCTACCGCTTAAATTACCCGCAGCATCCATAGCAATCATACCAATGGTATCGTGATTAAAACTGCCATCGGCTAATTTTTGAGGAGCTGGAATATTTTTGTTTTCAATATTGATAACTGGCTTATACTCACTTTTTTTTAACCAATTTTCATATTCTTTTTTGGCTTCAGCAGATAGTTCTTGTTTTTCTAATGGTATGCCTTGTGATACAGCAAACTGTTGTGCCCCTTCACCAGCTAGCATTACATGAGGTGTTTTTTCCATTACTAAACGAGCAACTTGAATAGGATGTTTAATGCGTTCTAAAAAAACAACAGAACCACAATTAAATTGATCATCCATAATACAAGCATCGAGGGTAACTTTCCCCTCTCTATCAGGATTGGCACCCAATCCAACACAACAACTACGTTCAGCTTCCGTAACCATTACCCCTTTTTCTACCGCATCCAAAGCACGACCTTTATTTTGTAGAATTTGCCAGGCTGCTTGGTTAGCACGAATGCCAGCATCCCAAGTAGAAACTACGATTGGTTGTTGAATTACTTTTTGGGCACTTTTTGCTATTAAAGGGTTTAGGGCTAATGCACTTAAACCCAACGAACCTATTTGCAAGAACGATCTTCTATCTTTTTTCAATCTCAACTATTTATGCATCTAAATTAAGAATTGTATTACATTTATTCATGTTGAATATGGAATGGCAGCAAATTGAAATGGCGTATAATTTTTCTGTTATTGAATTTAACGCTATCCAAAGTGGTTTAATTAATACAACTTATAAAGTAGTAACCAATAAGGGTAATTTTATTGTACAGCAACTCAATACTACAGTTTTTAAAGAAGTAGCATCAATAGCCAGTAACATAGCGCAAGTGGGTAATTTCTTACAACAAAATCATCCCCTATATTTATTCACGCACCCTTTGGTTAACAAGAACGGAAGTACCCTATTTTATAATAATGTGCATGTTTATCGTGTTTTTGCTTTCATAGAAAATACAAATACCATTCGCGCTACCTCAAATGAAATGGAAGCTTATGAAGCTGCTCAACAATTTGCCTTATTTACCCAAAAGTTAGTTGAATTTGATATAACCAAGCTTCATGAAACAATTCCTCAATTTCACAATCTTTCGCTTCGGTTTAGGCAATTTGAGCAAGCAGTGAATGCAAATAATGATAGCCGAAAAACAAAAGCTACAACCCTTATCCGGCATCTGTTACAGAAAAAGGAAATTGTACAATTGTATGAAAGTTTTACTCAACAGCCCCAAGCTATAAAGCGGGTTATGCATCATGATACTAAAATTAGTAATGTGTTATTTGATAGGGCAGGAAAGGGGCTTTGTGTAATTGATTTGGATACAATTATGCCAGGCTATTTATTTAGTGATGTGGGTGATATGTTGCGTACTTACTTAACTTCAGCAACGGAGGAAGAAGCGGATTTGGATAAGATTATAATCCGCCGCCCTTTTATTATTGCCATAGAAATGGGTTATTTAAAAGGATTAGGAATAGAAATAAACTCATTCGAAAGAGATAATTTCTATTTATTTGGCAGGATTATGATCTATATGCAAACATTGAGATTCTTAACTGATTACTTGGAGCATGATCGTTATTACGGACAAAAAAAAGAGGGCCATAATTTGAATAGGGCCCTCAATCAATTTCGTTTATTGCAGCTTTTTGAAGAAGCAATCGCTTAAAAATCTCCCATACAAAAATCGGCCTTACGTTGCTGCCATTTGCCTCGGGTAAAGTCTGGAATTGTTTGTACTTGTCCGCCTTCGGCGATAGATTTTTCTGATAATGGTGTAATAGCGTACCAGGTTGCTAAATCATATACATCTAATGGGAAGTTAATTCCGCGCTTTATGCATTCAATAAATGCATTATCTACAAAGAAATCCATACCCCCATGTCCCGCACCTGCAGCATCGTGCTCATACTTTTTCCAAAGTGGATGGTCATATTCTTTCATCCATTTTTCGGAGTTATCCCATTGATGGTTACGAGCCGATTTTCCTTGCACATATAACATACCTGCCGAAAACTCACCAGCATGGGTATCTTGCCATAACCCTTCTGTACCTTGAACGCGGAAACCGATATTGTATGGGCGAGGTGAATTAGTATCGTGCGTTAGCAAAATTGTTTCCCCATTATGGGTTTGAATTTGGGTAGTTACGATATCTCCCAATTTAAAATTAACCTTCGCATTTGGGTGATTTTCACCGCCTTTAGGGTGATTAACTATATATTTATGTAAACCTTTTGATTTAGTAGCCACCGAAGATAAACGGGTTAATCTGTTGCCTCTATTTACATCTATCATCATGGCAACCGGCCCTAATCCGTGTGTGGGATAGAGGTCGCCATTTCTTTTCACAGAATGTTCTGTTCTCCAAGCAGCTTCGCTAAATCCTTTGGCACCATATTCAGCACCAGAATTATATGGGGTAATTCCATCATTAAATTTTACGCCGCGGAGATCGTGCTGGTAGCCACCTTGCAGGTGAAGAATTTCACCAAAAAGGCCATTCCGTACCATATTGTAAACAGCTAAAATATCTCTACGATAGCATACATTTTCAAGCACCATCACTGGGATTTTCGCTTTCTCGCTAGCATTCACCATATCCCAACAGTCTTGCAATTTTATAGCACCACAAACTTCTACACCTGGTATTTTACCTGCTGCCAAGGTATCAATCACTTGTGGGGCATGCCATTCCCAAGGTGTTGCAATAATTACTGCATCTATATCTGTTCGTTTCAATAATTCTTTATATCCATAATTACCAGTACCGTATTCAACAGCTGCTTTTTTACCCGCTTTTGTAATCATTTTTTGCGATGCAGCCATCATAATTGGGTTTGGATCTGCCAGGGCAACAACCTCTACATCCGTACGGTTGAGCATCATTTCGAGGTGGTTTTGTCCGCGTAATCCAACGCCAATAATACCCATTCGAACTTTATTTATTCGTGCCGCTGCAAACGATTGTAAGCCAGATAATGAGGCTCCGATAGCTAAAGATGCGGCTGTTGACTGTTGTATGAAGCGACGACGGGGTATATGTTGCATTGAATAAAAATTTGTAACTTTAATATAGTTAATTATACAATAATATGAAAAAAACCTTTTCGGCATTATTCGCGCTTTTTGTCTTGATTCCTACCTTGAACCAAATACTTCAGGCTCAGAACCGCCGCCCAACCGGGCCAGTATCTCGTCCACCTGTAACAAGGCCTGCAACAAGGCCCATGACACCAACGTATAATCCGCGGCCAGCTCCTCGTCCTTCTCCTTCGCCAACCAGGCCTGCATTGCCACCGCCTACAAATAGACCTTCTACACCAACTAGGCCACCAAGCACGAATAATAGGCTACCTGCTACTACAGATAGATCATCGAGAGATATGCCAAATAGAACACCGGCTACAGATAGATCAAACCGTAGTGATAGGAGTAGTAGAGAAAATACAAATAATAGAGATAGGGTAAATAGCAGGGATAGAAACAAACAAAATATTACTATTAATAATAACATTCAGATTAATAATAATAGGAACACCATGGTTCGTAGGAATCATGTAGGTTTTTATGTTGGTAGGCCACCATTTATGTGGGGTGGACATCGATTTTTTTGTTTTCATCCTTATTTTTACCATCCATTTCGTCCGTTTTTTTGGAGTCCTTTCTGGCATCCTTGGGGTTTTTTCATGACAAGTATGGCGGCCACAGCAATTATAATACATGTAAATTCGATCGATTATCAGTATGATCGTGGATTATGGTTTCAGCCTGATAATAATGGCTATGTTGTTGTACAGGCACCTGTAGATGGTACTGTAAAAACGATTCCTGAGAATCATGAAAAAGTTGTTGTTAATAATATTACCAATTACTATTACGCTGGTGCTTTTTACGAAAAAACAGCCGATGGGTATAAAGTGATTGCACCACAAACTTACTATTCACCTGTACAAGTAGATGGGAAGAATATGTATGAAATTGTTCAGGTTGAAGATGAAGACGAGGATGATAAGAAACAGAAAAACTAATAGCAATAATCTTATAATTAACATTATGTTAAATGGGTTATTTTACTAATTTACTTACTATTTATAGTATTAAAAAAGCCCCGATTAATTTCCGGGGCTTTTTTTTAAAACTTTCCATGAAGCGCATCAAACTCTTTGTATTTAGCATCAAACGCATCAGATGCTTTTTGATCCTTCCCTCTTGTTTTATTAGTTCTAAATTGATAAAGATTCGCTAAGAAATCAACCGATTTATTAATTACACCTTTCTCAACATTTGTTCTGGTTGCTTTATCCTTTAAAATGGTGAAA